>OMRK01000120.1 GCA_900313515.1 uncultured bacterium
TAGCCGATCATCTTGTTGCGCTCGATGGTCATCTCACCGTTGGTCCAGCGCACTACGCCGATGTAAGGATTGCCGTTCTTGTCGAACAGGTCTTTCTTCTCAACCGTCTGGTTGGGCTCGGTGTAGAGGATGCAGCCGTTCTGAATGAGCTGCTTCATATCTTGGGCCAGCTCTAAGGCAGAAGTGTCAACCATGCCGACCTCGCCGTTATCCTCAACCTTGCTGCTGACCTTGGCGCCGGAGAACTTACCGAACTCGGGGCCGTCCAAGGTGATGGTCAGATCCCTGGGTTCCTGGCGCACTGTAGCGGTGAGCTTGGGCGCGGGAGTGTCATCGCCTTCCTGCAGAATGTTTCTGGCCTTGAAGGAGTTCAGAATGATGTCGTGGGCCTTGCCGCCGTTTTCTTCGGCATCGGCTCTGAGCATGTTGAGGGCTACGTCGCGATAAGAAGCGTCGCGCTGGGGACCGCGCTTGATGCCGCCCGCCAAAAGCTCCATGCTCTCTTTACCAGCAGCCTTGATAGCCTGGGCGGGATCCATACCGGCAGCGATATTGCGCTGGGTGATGGCGGTCATTACATCGTACTGAGCGCCGGTGAAGATACGAGACCAGTCGTGCATCTCGGTGGAAACGGGGTGCTCTTTGTTGGGACGCCTAGGCACGCCACTGGGATTCTCCCACTTGCAGTCGTTGATCATGGTGCGGACGTAGTCGCCGCCGGTGGCGTTCTGACCATACTTATTATTGATGGCCGTGCCTAACTCCTCACCGGTGTTGGCGAGGATGTTGGGCTTGGAAAGATCGCCGCCGGTCTGCTGGGCAACCAGCTTGCAGACCTCATCGTTTTGGCTGGACATGTAAAGGGCGGTTAAGTCGCCGAAAGCCTCGTGCAGGCCGTTGGTGTCGGCTTTCCAGGTTTCTAAGAAATCGGGACGGACGGCATCCAGAATGGCGTGGCCAGCTTCATGGGAGATAACCTCGCCGGAAGCGCCGGAATAAACGGTCTTATGGGTGACTGGATCAAAATCGTGGAAGAAGTTGATGGAAGCTTCATCCCTGGAGTAGTAGGCGTTAAGATCCACGCCAGCATCGGCATGCAGGTCAATCTGCTTGTCGCCGAAGGCGAAGTTAATCTCCTGACCGAAAATATCTCCCATCCTGTCTACAGTGTGCTGTACTGCAGCCATACTGTTGGCAGTGATATACTCTCTGGTTCCAGCTTCGTATACGTAGTTGCCCTCGGCGTTGGGCTTGAGGGTCTCACTGCGTGATAAACGCACGTTCTCGGTCTGAGGGGCCTTGGCACCCTTTTCGGTGGTAAGGTTGACAGTGACGGGATCCATAACCGTCTGGTCTTGAGGGTTGTAGGAGAACTCAACCTCCTGAGTATTGGCGGCAGATACGCCAGCGGTCTGAACACTTTCCACAGGGGTGGAATAAGCATTTAAATTTACACCGTTAATCGAACCGATCATTTGATAAGGCACCTCGCAAATTTAAAACATTACAATCCATTTTTCTACTGTATTCTAGCACTCTGACTAGAAGCTGCCAAAGGTTTATTGGTGAAGAATGTTAACATCCGTCCAAATCGTGCAATAAATGGAGAGTTTTTGCCTATTTTCTTGTATAATCGATCCTGTAAATTGGAAGTATCCGGATGAATATATAGTAGCTTTGGTGTGTGCGTACGGAGGCTGGTAGAGAGTTATGAGCATAAATCCTTTGGGGAACATGTCTATACAGGGGAGTTACCACATGAGTGCTACCGGTGGAGTGGGCACGATCAAGCCGCAGGTCGCTGTGAAGACGGGCGAAGGCCAGACCGAGGTTGGCGTTGTAACCGAGGATAGTTGTCAGTTCTCGGGCCTTGCCGAGGCCGGAAGTGGGAAGACGCAGGAGGCGGGACCTGCTCCCAGGAGCGAGGCTACCGAGGCCGTTTCTAGTGGAGTCAGCCAGGCTCAGGCGGAGACTTTGCTGGGTGAAATTATTTCGGCGGCTGGAGAGGCTGAGAGCGGTTCTTTGATAGAAGCCATGAACGATGGCCCAGCCAAGGGTGTGATTATGAGTAGCGATGATTTCGCTACCGCCAGCCTGGGCAGTTTGGCTTCAAAGGGTATTTCTGCCAAGGGGGAGGTGCCCAGCAAGGAAGAGCTGGCTGGCTTCAGGTACATAGAGCACGAAGAGGCCGTAGCTGATTACAAAGAGCATGTTGAACCGAATTTGAACGGTCTGCAGCGGGCTTGCATTAAGTCTTACTGCACCTTCGGCTATCTTCTTATGAACGGTCACCTGGCTGGCAAGAGGAAGAGTCCGCTCGGTGTTCTGCATTTGGCCACTAAGTGCGCGGCCAAGGCTGTGGCCCAGGGAGATGTTCCCAGCGGCTCTATGCTTTATCGCACCAATGAGGGAACCAGGGAGTTGAAAAACTACATGTCAGATCCTCAGGACTATGAGTCTTTCACTCAAATATATGAGGCCGGTGGCGCGGATGCCGCGGCCGAATTCTTGGATGCTAAGTTGCGCGGCACGCAGACGGAGCGTAAGTCCTTCTTATCTACCACTATCGATCACACTTTTGATTTTAAGGATAAGCCCAAGGTCGCTACTAAGTTTTACGTAGGTGAAGGAGTTAAGGGCGTTTACGTGGCGGCCGATAAAAGGCTCAGCCCTATTCCAGATGAGAAGGAGTTTCTCTTGGCGCCCGGCACCAAGGTTACGGTTATAGGTGTGGAGTCGGAGGGTGAGCATCACCGTTTCCCCGGCAGCGACCGACCGGAAAGGAAGACTTTGCTTCTGCACGTTTTTGTCGGCGATCTGCCAGAGGGCGGCCTAGAGTCTCTGCGGTCGCAGCTGGTCAAGTAGCAGCGGTTGGTTCGAGCTTTCGACTGTATTTGAATGAGGGGTGTCGTAGCCCCCATCATGTTGCTCACAGGCTGGTTAAAAGCAGGCTATTGGGGATTTGTTAAAGAAAAGGCAATAGTTTAGTTTGCCTGTGCGGGTAAAATGTAAGCGTGGAAGTATTTTTTCGGTGGGGGGAGGCTCCTCGCCACGATAAATCGGAGGTAGGGTTAATTTAAGATATGATAGGTTCTATAGGTTCCCCTAATTACGTTTATAACACTCAGAGCGTTACGGCGGCTGCTGCTCCTGAAACTCAGTCGGTAGATTTCTCTTACAATTCCCAAGACCAGCTGGTGATGTCCGCTGGTACGGCTAAAGTTGATGACGTGAGCACTAAGGGCTCGCATGTATCTACAAGCCGCGTGAAGCTGAACGATTCTTTGAAGCCCAATGAAGATGGCTCCTACGTGTTTGACCAGAAGGCCAAGCCCAAGGAGTTCACGGCTGCTCACAGCTTCGCCACCGTTGCTAACACCTTGAAGATGTTCCAAACCGCTTATGGCGAGAAGATTCCGTGGGCCTCCCATGGTGAGCAGTTAGGGCTCAATGCCGATAAGGGTGAGATGCTTAACGCTTACTACTCCCGCGGCGATGGCTCGGTGAACTTCTTCCACTCCATGGATCCGGTTACCAACAGCATGGTTTATTCCGGGCAGTCCGGTGAGGTGGTCTCTCACGAGGTAGGCCACGCTATGTTGGATGGTTTGCATCCCGAGTACTTAATGGCTTGGAGCCCCGATCCCGGAGGGTTCCATGAGTCCTTTGCCGACATGACTGGCTTTATGATGGCTACCCAGGATGATGCTACCTGCGAGCTGGTTGCCAAAGAAACTGGCGGCGACCTCACTAAGGATAACAGCTTATCCAGAACCGGTGAAGAGTTGGGCACCAGTATTGGCCACGCCACCAACAAGGGGCGTACCTTCATCCGCAATGCTAACAACAAATTCAAGTGGGTTGATCCCAGCACTCTGCCGGACAATCCCCACGATGAGACTAAGTTGGGCACGGAAATGCACAGCTGGTCACGCGTTTACACCGGCGCCATGTACGATGCCTTCACCGTCATGGTTAAGCGGGAAATGGAAGGCGGTATGACCGCGGCCCAGGCTATCAAAGAGTGCGGTCAGCAGCTGATCGAGCTTTATGCTAACACGCTTAAGGATGCTCCTCGGGGCGATTTCACCTACAAGCAGATGGCTAACTGCATGCTTAAGGCCGACCGTGAGAAGATGGGCGGCAAGAACCAAGAGGCTTTGAGAGCCGCTTTCGAAGGTCGTGATATTCTGCCTAAGGGGATGAGTATGGCTGAGGTTCCCGATTACGGTATGCGCAATGCCCGTAACATAACGGTTTCCTTGGATGGCGATTTCGGTATGTTCTCCGGCGCCACGGTAAGCACTATGGTTGATGGTGACAAGATGTACGCCAGCGATGCCAGCCGTCCAGAGGTTGGTGATCTCAAGACTAACATGAAGAAGCTTATCGACGCTGGCCGTATCCTTTACACCGAGCCCAACCAGGTGGTTACCAAGAAGGATCTCTTCGACAAAGATGGCCTTCCTTACGTCGGTGTGGTTCGCTGGGTGGATGGTAACATGACCATTGAAAGAAATACAATGATCAGTTAGTTCTTCAAAAAATAGCTGACGTTGTTTTAGAGCAACGTCCGGCACGGGCCGCCCGGCATAATGTTGGGGCGGCCCTTTAGTTGTAACAATGAGGATACGACCTACTGAGATATTTCGGCAAAAGTGCACTTAAGGGACCAGTTTCCAGTTGGGAACTTCCATTTTATGGGGAGTCTAGAACTTTATTCTCTAAAAGAACGCATTCAAATGGAGATGAGCTAAAATAATGAAGTCGAAATTGTTCCTATTTGCAGGACTTGTATTCGCCTTTTTTATGTTTCGTTTGGTGATGAATATCGCCGGTCTTGCTATAACTTACGGTGAGTTTTTTCTCGGTATGTGTTACTACCATGGTTACGGCGTAACAGAGGATCCTAGTAAGGCTTGCGAATGGTGGACTAAATCAGCCAAGCGAGGTGAGCAAACCTCTCAATATAATCTAGCTTTGTGCTATGAAGATGGTTACGGCGTAACAAAAGATCTTGATAAAGCTATTGAATGGTATACTAAATCAGCCGAGCAAGGTAATCCCAGCGCTCAAAATAATCTTGGTCTATGTTACAATAAGGGTGAGGGTGTAACAAAAGATCTTAATAAAGCTGTTGAATGGTATACTAAATCAGCCGAGCAAGGTGATCTCAGCGCTCAATATAATCTTGGTCTATGTTACGAGAGGGGTGAGGGTGTAACAAAAGATCTTAGTAAAGCTTTTGAATGGTATACTAAACCAGCCGAACAAGGTTATCCGGTCGCTCAATGTTCTCTCGGTAAATGCTACGCGGAAGGTAAGGGCGTAACAAAAGATTCTAGTAAAGCTTTCGAATGGTATACTAAATCAGCCGAACAAGGTTATCCGGTCGCTCAATATAATCTCGGTGTATGTTACCACAAGGGTGAGGGCGTAAAAAAAGATCCTAGTAAGGCTCTCGAATGGTGGACTGAATCAGCCGAACGAGGTTATCCGGACGCTCAATATTCTCTCGGTAAATGTTACGCGGAAGGTAAGGGCGTAACAAAAGATCTTAGTAAAGCTTTTGAATGGTGGACTAAATCAGCCGAACAAGGTCTTCCAGCCGCTCAATACTGTCTCGGTGAATGTTACGAGTATGGTCGAGGCTGTGAAAAAGATATGAAGCAAGCGCTCCAACTATACAGAAAAGTTGGGGCCTGTGAGAGCGACAACCATGAGATCAACGAGCTAAAGGAGCGTGCAAAAAAGAAGCTTGCCAAATTGTCTAAACCTAAAGTTTAAATAATGGAGCGTCAAAGGGGGGGAAGAGGTAATTGCAGAGGGCAAAGCAGAAACTACACCGCCTGCCAGGCTTAAATCCCGGGGCGGTGTTTTCATTGGTAGAGCACGGGCTGCCCGGCAAATCGGGCAGGCGGTCCATAGGCTACTTTTCGACTGTTTCCATAAGGCGCAGGAATTCGATATATTTGTTGGAGGCATTCCAGAGTGAGGCTTCAGCCCAGGTTAAAGGTGTGTTGACACCCGGCAGGTAAGAGTTTACATGGGGGATCAGTGTGCTTACGCATTGCCAGGCCTCGGGTACCGACCAGGCAGGAGCGGGGCTACCGTTGGCTTTGGTAGTTTCTTGCTCTGGGGTTATGCGGGCACAGGAGCGGTTAAAGCAACGGGCTGCTCCAGCCAGAGCGCAATCGAGCAGTTTTCGTTCCTGGGGCGTAAACCGAATGGGCTGATTGGCGGGAGTGCGCTTTAAGGCTTCTTGGTAGACCTGGCAGCCCTGTTCGCAGTAGCCGCGGCAGACATCGGAAACTAAGAACCATTGAGCCTCACAGTGCGGAGTGGAAAGGGAAGAGCGGGCGGCAAAGATGAGAGGATCGCTGGCATCTTTGGAACCAAATTCGCTTAAAATCTTGCCCCATTCCAAATTGAGCTGGCCGTCCTTGTCGCAGGCTATGTTGTAGTTGAGGTTCAGATAACTGTCTGGAGATTCCACCTCTTGCCCGTCGTTAAGCTTCAATTTGAAGGGAGCGTAGCGCAGGGCTCCGTACCCACGCACCAGGCTCTTTTCGAGCATCTGCAGGTTCTCCAGGTGCTTTTGCACACTGATCAGAGGATCATCGTCTAATTGAGCCGTTGGGCGGGAGGACAGGAGGGATAGAGAAATATCTTTCTCACGGTGGCCTGGACTTTCGGCATAATAGGTATTGCGCACGCGCTCCTGGCCGCGTTTTATCAGCTCTTGGAGCTTTTGCGTATCGGCCAGAAATGCTCCATGCTTTTGAGCTTGCAGATCGTTACGTAATTTCTGTATTCCCGGGTTATCCGAATAATCTGGGTTAGTCATGAGATCCACCACATTGAGCATGGCATCGTTTATGATTTGAGTATCCCAGGTTAAACCGCCGGGGAAGGGAGTTTCCTCCCAGTTGCCTGCTGAAGGGGCAGTTGGGTAGTCGATAGCGGCTAGGTAGGCAGTAAGACTGACTATGGTTTGCAGATATTGAGGAGAGGGCGACGAGCTGGGGGCTTGACCGAGCAGGTTGCTTCGCAGGGAATCGGTCAGGGCGTAGAGGGCCATGCCGTGCGATTCCAGGCGTTTATTGTTGAACCACTCGCTGTCGCGTTTTAGGGTGTTGGGATAGAAAATGTGGGCCACACCTTCTACGGGGCCACCTTGGCGGTAGGACTCGGGATCGGCTATGGCCTTATCGAAGGCGGCCTGTTCCTGAGAGTTGGTGTAGAAGGCGCACAGAGTTTCGAGAGCCTTCTGCCAAGCGGCCGGATCTTTTTCACGTTCAAGGTAGCCGGCCCACACGGTATCGGTTACCCATTGGCGGGCGGCCATTTCCTGATTCTCATCGGTTGGAATGTCGGAGGTGCAGACCAGGCCGTTATCAGGATTGATCTTAATGCGAAAAACTCCATTGGCGGCCAACATATCCCGCATCTTCAAGACGTCTTGGCTTGAGTAGCTGGGTTTCATCTGTTCGCATACGGTCCGGTTGTAGACGCGTAACTTGTAATCGGGGCCGATGAAGACGCTGCAAGGCATTGAGGAGGCTGCTTGCATCGTTTTTAATGTGTTCGTTAAAACATTAACAGCGTTTGGCTCCTGGGCCAACTTCTGCCAGTCCAGCTCACAGTTGACCAAACGAGTGCCCGGCAAATTATTGAGATCGGGAATTTCTAGCTCTTGGGCACCTAAAACCTGGTTTAGAGGAACAAGCCAACGAGCATCGGAGGCCTCGAAGTTGCGTTTGCTTTTCTGCATGAGTTCTAATTCTTTGAGGCTGTTGGCAACAACTTGTCGCCTATCGGCAAGGGTGGTTGTGGTTAGTGCGGGCGAAGATTGATAGACGGGCTCGGCAGGGTTAGCGCAGGCGCCCAGAGATGATGCCCAGCCAAATAAACAGGAGTATAACAGCAGGTTTGCAGCAAATTTCACGGCGGAGGCCTCCTTGAAAGTATGTAAAATTATTATTTGCTCTTTTTATTAAGGCTCACATTTGGCACGATTTCAGCAACGGGCTTTCCCGACTCCCCTAAATAGACGTGCACTTTTACGCCACGGTTGGATTGGCGTTCCAGCAAAGCTTTGGCAACACAACCGCCAATTTCGCGGCTGAATAAGCTAGAGAGAGAGGTCACGCCATAACTAGAATCTTCATTTTGCTTAATCAAATAATCTTTTACGGCATCGTCTATCTCAAGAGAGGCGTTGTGCTCGCTCTTGGTTTTGCTGTCGAGTTTAGCTACCCAGTTACCTAAGAGCTTAATCTGAGCTTCCTTACCTATGGGCGGCAAGAAGACAATCTCATCTACCAGACTTACAGTATCGGGGCGCAAAGCCTCATCCAACACGGGAAGGAGCAGGTTTTCGTAGTGCTCTTGATGATCTTTGTGTTTATCTTTGCTCTGACGGAAGCCTAGATTTTTTTCATCCTTAGAACCGAAGCTGTCGGCATCCACATTAACGGCTAGTATAACGACATGATTGCGGAAATTTAGGTTGGCTTCGGCTTCATCCTTAAATTTTCCATCCTTAAGAATTTGATGAACCAACTCTAAAACCTTGGGATGAGCCTGCTCGAGTCCTTCCAAGTAGAGTAGGCCGAAGGTAAATTCACGGCAAAATATCTCCAAAATGCGGACCAGGCGGTCGAAGCCATCTGTATCGGAATAGTCGTTAAGGTTGAGCTTGAAATAACGGTCGGTATCGTTAAAGAGAAACTTGGCTATATTGAGCGCCAAGGTGAATTTTCCCGAACCCATGGGGCCTACAAAAAGGAAGCTGGCCATGGGGCGACTCTCGCCTAGGAATCCCGCCCAGGAGCGGGCCAGGGTATCCGCTATCCTGGTGATGGCCCCCTCTTGGACTACCAAGTTCTTGCTTAATTCAGCATTGCACTGGGAAAGGCGCGTACGCAGCTCCTCATTTTGGCGACCATCGCCCTTAATGCGGAACGAAAGAATTCCAGGACGGTGTAACACGGGCTCGGTTAGAGTTTCTTCGAGTTCATCACACCACTGCTTTAGTTCGTCATCGCCCAGACCTAGCACCTTGACAATGGCATAAGGCTCGCTTTGGAGGATAGCCCACAGCAGATGCAGGGTATTCACCGTTTTGTTACGGTTTTTGGAAAGCGCCTCTGAATTGCTGGCCAGAGCTTCGGCATTGTTGAAGATCATGAGATTGTTCAAACTGCGAGGCGGATCGGCATTTTTGTTTTTGTTACTGCCGTGTCCTAGAAGATGTTTAAGCTTTTGGTAGATTTTATTGTAGGTGATTCCGCGCCTTTTATCGTTGAGAAAGTGAGTCGCCTGACATTCTTTGAGGGACAAAATCCCCAAAAGCAGATGTTCGGGAGTGACAAACCAGTGACCCATTTTGACTGCTTCTCGCTTAGCTAAGACTTTTACCTGTTCCAGATGCTGACTGTAGAGCTTGATCATGATATCTTTTCTTTCTGCTAAATTACAGCGATTGATTATCGCTTTCGCGGTTGGGGGCCCAAAGCTTCAAGGCTTGGTTAACATCGGAGCAGAACAACAGATGGGGAACTGTCAGAATTCGGGCTGGCAGAAGCTCCAGGCTGGAGGCTACCGTTTTAGGTAGCATGAGCGCGTTTACGGGCAGATCGGTAGAGTAGATGTGCTGGAGGCTCTTTATAAGTGTAGGAGAGCTGTGTATACAACCCTGCAGATCTAAGCGTCCGCCGACCACGCAGAAATGGTTGGAATATTTTCTATTCTTGAGGACATCCACCAAGGCTGTCAACACAGCTAGGCCTATATCACTGTTGCATAAAGGCGGTTCGGTCTCGGCAAGATTATTGGAAAACTCAACGCTGGGGTTACGACCTAGGCCGCGCAGGTGGACGTAAACATCTAGGCCGTTTAGATTTGGCAGATCTAACTTGGCAGTTTCGGCCTTCAAGTAGAACCAGACTGGCTCTAAGATTGCATCTATCTTGGAATCGTCCGGGCAGTTGTGATGCAGTCGACCGTTTCCAGGGGCCGATTTGGCGCTTATACCTACGGCAGCGAATTTGCTGTCTGGAGCCGCAGGAGCGATAAGTTCGCAGTTATCGACATTGCTTTCATCTTCGTTAGAAGTTAATGATAAAAACTGAATGTCGGCTAGGCGATACTTTAAGGTGTCGCCGGTCTCTTTGTAATAGCTACGCAACGATTGCCATATTTCCAGATAAGTATCGAAATTCTCTGTTTTTGTGGCCAAGCCGCTCTTATCTAACCTTTTTTCCTCCAAGGCGTTTATGGCCACCGAGCTATCCTTAAGTTGTTCCTCGAGAGTTTTTATGGCCTCGGTTAGCTTATTCTGCTTAGCATAGGCTTGCGATAAACGGAGGGCATAGCGGCATTCTTTGGGGTTTTGGGCTAAAAGGGAAGTGTACGCTTGAGCTGCTTCGGAATAGTCGCCCCGTTCGTAGGCTGAACTGGCTCTCTGCTCATCCTCATTGAGTTTGGAAGGGGTAGTTGTTGAAATGTTGGAGCTTTCCGATTGCTCTAAATCGAAAATAATTTTTTCTGGATCGGCCTGGCTGTAAATGTCGGTCGCTTCCTCAATTTTGCCTATTCCCAGAAGGCAACGTGAGTAGATACGGCGCAGATTGGGAAGCAGTAACAGCAAGGAATCGTACTTTTTCTGCTGCTCTTCGATAAAATCTAAGGCTAGATCGTACTCACCTCGCTCCATATGCATGGCGATTATGCCATCTAGAGCTTGCACGAAATAAGGCCCGGTCTCGTTCCTTTCTTCCAGGTAACTCTTAAAGATGGCCATAGCCTTATGGCTATCTCCATTGAGGCGAGCCAGAAAACCCAGCATGAAGCTGGCTTCTTGGAAGGTCCAGTTCAAATTAAAGCGCCACTCGCACCAGGTGCGCTCCTTATCTAACTCCTGTACCTTCTTAAACTCCGATTCGGCATTGCCCAAAAGCGCAGAATCCAGATAGAGCTGGCCCAAAAGGTAATGCATGGATAAGTTGTCACAATCGATCTCCAGAATGCTACTGGCCAAATCGAGCAGATTCTGCTCCTCATTTTCGGTTTTTATGACCTTAAATCCTAAAGCGTGGTAGAGGAGGACTAAGGAAGTTCGTAGCTCCAGATCGTTGGGAGACACCTCCAGGCGCCTTTTGTACATGGGGACAAGGGAGCTGAGCTCCATGTCGTTTTGAGCTAGAACCGAGCCCCAGCGATCCAGGGGACGACCGCTGGTGGTATCGATCTGGGCCCAACGAGTGTAGGCTGTGGTGGAATCGGTAATTCGATCGGCTTTCCTGTATATGTAGCCTAACCATTCTTGAACGATAGAACGGAAGTAGGAGTTGGGATCCAACTCGGCTGCTCGGTTGTAAGCTTGAATGGCTCCCTGAACGTCGTTATCCAGAAGGCAAGCTTCACCTAAATCTACTTGAATTTCTTCGTTGTTTGGTTCGTTTAAAGCGCGGGCCCGCAAGGATTCGATGTACTCATCGGACTTCTTAGTCAATTTCTTTGTCATGCGGCCGATTTTCTAGGTTCGAGTAGGCCTTTCCTTTGCAAGACGTAAACTCCTGCCGCTCTTTAACTCGCGCTGGAAGCGGGGCCGACCGTTCCTTTTTCTGAAGATTTGACCATCACGCTCGCATGGGGCAGGCGGACACTTCCAACCTCACGGCTTACAGGTACGAAGACTCATCAACCATTAGAAGAGGCAAGCGAGCCCGATCGCTCCCCTTCTTGATAACTTAACCATTAAATCGGCGCGGGGCAGGTGAACA
>OMRK01000124.1 GCA_900313515.1 uncultured bacterium
ATGGGGGAGTGGCCTAGGGGTTCAGGGCGCTGGCCTGTCACGCCGGAGGTCGCGGGTTCAAATCCCGTCTCTCCCGCCAAATCTGTTAGAATGCTCGGTGTTGAACCGGGCGTTTTTTTTATCTGAATGTAACGTTTGGCTAATGTTCGATAACACCTGATTTTTGTGTACCCTGCTAGTTCGCAGATTCGTGGGCCTTCCTCGGTTTGGTCGCCAATCTGTAGTGGTGGGCTGAGAACGGTTTCGTGAGCCTGGCATTTGACCAGACCCAATTGAGACTATCCAATGGGATATATTGGTGTCGCGAGTTCAATTTTAAATAAATGTAACGCCAACGAACTGTAGTAGACAAGATTTTTGTATTTTATGGTGAATCGACTTCTCGAAAAGCGGGAGGCTATCTCAAAAGGACAAAACTCCGTGGGCACAACTTATAAAATACAAATTACTAAGGAAAAAAGATGACTTTAACAAGAGGCCAAAGATTAAAACTCTCTCAATTAACACCCAGCCAAGATCTGGAAATAGGTTTAAATTGCCAGCATTCGCGCGGAACAACAATAGATCTGACTTGCTTTGGTGTAGATGACGATAACAAACTCACAGATGATCGCTATATGATCTTTTACAATCAAACGAGCTCGCCGAACGGAGAAATAGTCCAGTTGGGCAGATCGGGTAGCGATCTCGACAGATTCTCAGTATCCCTGCGGAAGTTGCCTACCCACGTGAGAAGATTGGTTTTTACGGCCACGCTGGATGGCGATGGCGATATGAGTCAATTGGCATCAGGGTATATAAGAATTTCTGCCAACGGACGTGAATTGGAACGTTACTCTTTTAGCGGATCTGATTTTTCTAAGGAGAAGGCGATCATTATTGCCGAGATCTATTTCAAATCAGAATGGCGTCTGTCTATCGTTTGTCAAGGTTTCAATGGCGGTCTTTCTGCCCTTTTGAAACATTTCGGTGGTGAGGAAGATACCAGTTCTCAATCTCAGCCCCCCCAACAGAGTTACGTTCCCGCTCAACCCAGTTATTCTGCGCCACAAACTAGTTCTGCACCAACAAGACCGACTGTTAAGAATTTGCTCAGTAAATTCGGTTTCAGACTCGGTTCAGAGACAGTGGAGAATGAAATAGCTTTGGATTCTAACAGCACTTTGGGCCGCTTTCGAAGTGAACACCATTTGGGCATGGAGGTAAGCCAACCATGCCATCCTTTAACCGAGAAAATTTTTACTCATTAACGAGTTAAATAGGACTAATTTACAGTTTTTTATGCGATGTCGTTCTGTTAAATTTATTGGGTTGCATGGATAGCGTCCAGATTAGCTGTATAAACTTAATCAAAATAGATCGCAGCCTGGGAAGTTGAATTTAGCTTGCGATTTTTATAAAAATAACAAGGAGGGTTGATGACGTGCCCGTTTCTAAAATATCTGGTCTCGAATATGAGATAATGTACAAAGGCTCTTTTGCTATGCTCCAGGTCGCCATACCACACGGACATTCTTTCATGGCCGAATCTGATGCTATGGTGGCTATGTCGAGTACATTAGAGATAGGTGCAACTAGTCAAGGTGGAATTACTGGTGCTATCGGCAGAATGTTTACGAATGAACGACTCTTTCAACAGACTATTAGAGCTGTAGGTGGAGATGGAGTCGCTTTCTTCTCTCCTACACTACCTGGCGATATTGCTGCCGTTGAGATGGATGGCGAATGCGAATATATGATGTGCAGTGACGGTTATTTCGCCTCCACCGAAGGTATAAACATGGGAACGCAATTGAACGGTATGAATAGTGGTGGTATCGGGGGAGTGATCAGTAAGGGACTATTCTCAGGCAATGGCTTCTTAGTAGCAACAGCTTCAGGACGAGGCACGCTTTTTATCTCCTCTTACGGTGCTATCGATCATATCGACATTCCTCATGGTGAGAAATTTGTTATCGATAACGGCCACTTAGTGGCTTGGCCTACCACGATGATGTATAGAGTAAGACAGGCTAGCTCGCAGGGTATTCTCGCTTCCCTTTTCTCTGGCGAATGTTTAGTTCTAGAATTTCAAGGACCTGGGCGCGTTTATTTCCAGAGCCGCAACATCGCCAGCCTCAAGGGCTTCATAAGGAGTGTAGTACCTCCTTCTCGATAGGCTCTTCATTTGTGGTTGTTTCTAGGCCCTCTTATAAAAAGCCAGTTCCAATGAGGACTGGCTTTTTATATTTTTCTTGGCATTGTGTAAACGCTCGATATATCTAACGATATCTATGCGTAATTCCGATTTCATCGACATTTGAACTACTTGCTAGGTCGCCCACCAAGGCCGGTGCAGGAAGATGTTTGCCCCCTATAGAAGCAGATGCTCCTGCTTTTTGCCGTTCTGGCGAATTATCAGTTGGAGGATAAAAGTGACCTTAATGAGCGAACCTAAACAGATAACCAAGAACACACCCGTAATTGAGGTAATAAAGCGTATTCTTAAGAGACAGGTGGCACCTATCACCATAGAGGACTTGACGGCACAAGTGATCGATAACTGGGGACGTGATTTCCCGGAAAGCCCCTATGAGGAGGCTTGCCTAGTGTACAAGCTGGCTGTTGGAGTTTTGCATTGCAAGGAGTATTACGACAGCTTGCCCAATGGGGCGCCCATTTACATAGAGCGTTACCAGCCTGATAGCGATCCTATTTTGGTTAATCCTAATATGAAGAGTTCGGTTCTTAATGAGGTTGTCAGTGACCTGGCTTTGCTTAAGGTCGCCTATGTGGAAGAAAACTGAGAAATGACAGGAAAGCACTGACATTCAGTCTTGAAGCGTAAATTGGTGAATCTCTAAGAAATGCCGGTCGTTAAAACTGGCTAGGGGAGGAGCAGCCGCTTGGGGTAGGTCGCCTTTTTGAGTTTGAGTAGAGGTTGGAGTGTCAAAATAACGGAGGGGAATTCGTTTATGGATAAGTTGAAAGCGTTAGATGCTGCCGTAGGGCAGATTGAAAAAGCCTTTGGCAAGGGCTCTATCATGAAGCTGGGGGAGGCTGGAGCCCGTTTTGAGGTACCGGTTATCCCCACCGGCGCCATGTCTTTGGACATTGCTTTGGGTATAGGCGGTGTGCCGCGCGGTCGAGTAAGTGAAATTTATGGCCCGGAATCGTCCGGCAAGACCACTTTGGCCCTGCAGGTGATCGCTGAGGCTCAGCGTATCGGCGGTGTGGCTGCCTTTATAGATGTTGAGCACGCCTTAGATCCCGTTTACGCAGCCAATTTGGGAGTTAATACCGATGAACTCTACGTCTCGCAGCCAGATACGGGTGAGCAAGGGCTGGAGATAGTGGAGATGTTGGTGCGCTCCAACGCGGTTGATGTGGTTGTGGTCGATTCTATTGCCGCTATGGTTCCGAAGGCGGAGATTGAGGGAGATATGGGGGATTCTCACGTCGGGCTCCAGGCCAGGCTCATGTCCCAAGCTTTGCGCAAGCTCACAGCGGTCATATCCAAGTCCCGTACGGCGGTTATTTTCATAAACCAGATTCGTGAAAAGATCGGCGTGATGTTCGGCAATCCCGAGACCACCCCCGGCGGTCGAGCCATGAAGTTTTACGCCTCGGTCCGTCTGGATGTGCGCAAGGGTGATGCCATTAAATCCGGTTCGGAGAACATCGGCCACCGTGTCAAGGTTAAGGTTGTTAAAAATAAGCTGGCTCCGCCATTTAAGACCGCGGAGTTTGATATCCTCTTTGGTAGGGGCATCTCCAAGGAGGGCAGTCTCCTCGATGTGGGTACCGAAAAGGGTATAGTTCAAAAGTCGGGCGCTTATTATTCCTTTGGAGATGTGCGTTTAGGCCAGGGGCGCGACAATGCTCGTTCCTATCTGGAGCAGAACCCGGAAATTGCCGATGAAATCGATGAACGCATTCGTGAGAAGCTTTTAGCTGAACGCGCTCCTGCAGAGGAAGAGGTCGGTAAGTCGAACAAGGACTCAAGGGATGGTAAGGCCTCTGGACCGGAACCGATTGCCGAAACTTTTGATCTTAGCGGGGAGTTTTAATGGTGGGCGAGCGGTCGGAGAAGGATGAGGAAAAATCTTTTTTGGACCGCGCCTTGAAAATGTTAGCCATACGTGACCACTCGCGCCGGGAGCTAGGTGATAAACTTAGAGCCAAAGGTTGTGGAGAGGAAGTTGCGGAACGCATCCTCCAACGTTTAGCCGATTGGGGGTATCTGGACGATAACCGTTACGCTGCCCAGTTTGTTAAAAACAAGGTACGCAACGGTTGGGGGGGCAGACGCGTTTACGGTGAGCTCCTGCGTCATGGCGTGGCGGTTGAAATTGTCGAGGAAGTTTGCCAATCTCTGCGTGAGGAGTCCGGGGATGAGCTTAGTCGGGCCTTGGAGTTGGCCCGCCGGAAAGCTTCCAGTGGGCGTGATTATGCCAGTATTGGTCGTTTTCTAGCCGCTCGTGGGTTCGTTCCCCGCGTGGCAGCCGAGGCGGCCCGGCTGGCTTTGGAGGAGTTCAGTAACCCGGAAAAATGTGGAGAATAAGCTCTCGATCGGCGTAGGTGGTGTATTTTCTGGCCGCCTACGCCAGGGGAGGTTGGGGTGGACGCCGATTGATAGATTTTGTCTTGGTCGCTCATGCAGGCTGTCCCCTTGTTTTAGTAGAATCATCTCTGTTGGTTTGAATTAGTTTAACCTGAATCCGCCAGAGTTCTCTCGCCTTGCTCGGTGCTGCGAGCAGGCGGTGGGACGGATGGTGGGGGTGTTTCACGAAAGTTTAGGCAAGTCTGTGCCTGCGAGGTTGGGGCATGGAGTCAGTTTTGCTTTAAATATTTGAACCGCGTTTTGCCCTCGTCAAATCGCGGTTTTTTTAGGAAGTTTTGAATATGCCACTATCCGTTTTGGATCAAGTTATGGTTTTAGTGGCCAGTTTGCTGTTTTTGGCTGTGGGGTGGGCCTTGGGGCTTAAAATAGAGCTGCGGCGTCAGCAGGCGGCTAAGATGGCTGCCGACGATATCCGCAGTGAGGCCGAGCGCGAAGCGGAAGCTATTAAGAAAGAGCGTTTACGGGAAGCTGCCGATCATATACAAAAGCTAGAAATAGAGGCTAGGCACGAAATAGAAAAGAATCAGGCTGCTCAACAGCTGGCTCAGGAGCGCCTTAAGCAAGCTGAGAATGCGCTTGAAGCCAAGGAAGGCCGGTGCGAGGAGCGGGAAAAGCGATTGGTCGAGCGCGAGAAGCATTTGGAGGCCAAAGAGGAGCGAATCCTGCAATCTGAGGATCAGTTGGCTCGCAAACAGGAAGAGTTCTCCAAGGCAGAGGCCTCTTTGCGGGAAGCTTTGGAAAGGCAAGCGGGCCTTACCAAAGAGGAAGCGCGAGCTGAGCTCTTTAAAAGAGTTGAGGATGAAAATAGACTTCATTTGGCTAGGCGGGTGCGCCAAGCTGAGCTTTCCGCTAAGGAGGAAGCCGACCGAAAGGCTAAGCGAATTATCACTTTAGCTATACAGAAATGGTCCTCCGAGCAGGTGGTTGAGTCTACCCTTTCGGTGGTCAGCTTGCCTTCTGATGACATGAAAGGCCGAATTATTGGTCGTGAAGGCCGTAATATACGTTTAATTGAAAACCTGACCGGTATCGATCTTATAATTGACGACACTCCGGAATGTGTGTTGCTTTCCGGCTTCGATCCTATAAGGCGTGAAGTAGCTCGAATGACTTTGGAAAAGCTCATAGCCGATGGCCGCATTCATCCGGCCAAAATTGAGGAAATGGTAGCTGCCTCCAAGCGTGAGATGGAAGATCGAGTGGTAAGCGAGGGAGATAGGGCTGCTCTGGAAGCTGGAGTTATAGGGTTGAGCCCCGAGCTCATAAAGTATCTGGGCCGTCTGCGTTTCCGCACATCATACGGTCAAAATATGCTGGGCCATTCGTTGGAAGTGAGTTTTTTGGCTGCCAAAATGGCGGCTGAACTCAATGCCGATACTCAGGTTGCGGCCCGGGCCGGTTTGTTGCATGATATAGGCAAAGCGGTCACTGCCGATGTGGACGGTCCCCACGCCATTGTTGGGGCCAGGCTGTGTGAAAAGTATGGTGAGAGTGCCGCTGTCGTCCACTGTGTAGAGGCCCACCACGAGGATGTGGAGCAGAGAACCCTGGAGGCTATGCTGGTGCAGGCCGCCGATGCCATTTCTGCCGCTCGACCCGGAGCCAGGCGTGAAAACGTGGAAAATTACGTCAAGCGTTTGGAAAATTTGGAGAAGATTGCGGCCAGTTTTGAAGGCATAGAGCAGGTTTATGCCATCCAGGCTGGGCGCGAGGTCAGGGTTTTCGTCAATCCTAAGGTCGTCGATGATCTGGAATCGTCGCACTTAGCTAACAAAATAGCTGCCCGCATAGAGGAAGATGGCCAGTATCCTGGTGTGGTTCTGGTAACGGTTGTACGTGAAAGTAGACATCAGGCCTACGCTCAGTAGGGCTGCTCTAAAAGTAAGGGAAGGAGTGTGTACGGGTTGCGCCGCAGAATTTTTGCCTTATGTTTGCTAATAAGCCTGGCCTGGGGGTTGGCTTTGAGTGCCCAGGCCCAGCAGGTTAGCGCTGTGCAGGAGTATCAGCAAGCCAGAGTCTACGTTTCCGGAAAGCAGTGGAAGGAAGCGGTCCAGTTTTTGGATAGGGCCTTAAAAATCGATCCCGGATATGCTGATGCCCTCTATTTGGCGGCCATCTGTTACATGTCGTTAGATGAACTGGACAAGGCCGTACCTCTCTTAAAGCGTCTCACCAACTTGCGCCCCGACTTTGTTAACGGCTGGGGCCTGCTCAGTCAGTGTTACGTACAGCAGGGCAACTTGGAGGAGGCCAAAAGAACCGTAGGTGAGTTGAGTCGTGCTCCTGGCGGCGGGCCGGAATCTCGCTATATGTATGGCGTTTTGGCCTGGATTCAGGGTGATCTGACTAAAGCCGAAGAGGAGTGGCGTGAGGCTATTCGTTTGCGTCCCGATATGGCCAAGGCCCATTACAATCTGGGCATGCTTTTTAGGCTTAAGGGCGAAAAGGTTAGAGCTTCCTCCTTTCTCCACGATGCCTTGCGCCATAATCCGGACAATCCTCTTTACCGTTTGGGCTTAGGTATGTTGCAGTATGAGATGGGCAATAAGATCGAGGGCAGTGCTAATCTTGACAAGGTGAGAGCTCAGATGGAGCGCATGGATTTAGCCGCCCTGGCTTTGGCCTATCAGATGTATATCAATCAACGTTACCAGCCGGCGGAGAAGGCAGCGGCTCGTGCCTATAAGGAAAATGGAGAGCTGTCGGAAGCTTATCTGCTGCGCGGCAAGGCCCTTTTGGAACTGAACCAGGAAGAGGAAGCCAAGGAAATGTTTAAGAAGGCCCTCGAACTGGATAAGAATGTTTTGGAGGCTAAAGCAGCTCTGGAAAAGATCGAGGCCAAAGAAGAGGCTGCTCGTCTTGAAGCTGAGGCCAAAGCCAAAGCTGAGGCTGCGGTCGGCTCGGAAGGGGGTAATGAGTCTGGTGGTGAGACCAGTGATAGCGTAGGGGCGGAAGCCGATGGGGATGAGGGCGCAGGAAACGCGCCTGAAGGTACTACGAGTGGGGAAGGCTCTGAGGCGGCTGATTCCGACAATCAGAATCTGGAAGGATCAGAGGTTAAAGGGGCTGGACAAAATCCAGAGGGAGCGGATGCTGAGGAAAATAGCGGCGTTTCTGCTGCACCTGTTGGAGAAAATTAGGTCTAGGTGGTTGAGCCTGTCTTTGTGCGTTTAAACAAATTTTGTCGCAGGCTGAAGTTAACTTTTTGGGGAGCAATTCTGCTGGTGGTCTTGTGCGCCTGCGGTTGCTCTTTTTTTTGCGGCAACTCTTGTGAGGCCCGTGAGCAACATCTGGAACTTTGGACTATTGCTCTAAAGCCTAAGTTTACCGCCTACATGGAGGATTTGCTGCTCCAGTTCGAGGGCGGCCACCCTGGGGTGAAGGTTGATTGGATCGATTTGCCCCAACAGAACATCATGCAGAAGCTTATGGCTTCCATTACTGGTGGGGTGCCGCCAGATTTAGTGAATTTAACTACCAGTAATGCATTGTTTTTGGCTCAAAGCGGCAGTTTGGTTGATGTAAGCCAATACATAACCACAGAACAGGCCGGAGAGTATTATCCAAATTTGTGGCGAGCCGCTGCCTGGCAGGGCCAGGTGTATGCTGTACCCTGGTACGTATCCACCAGGGTGCTCATATACAATAAGGAGTTACTCAACAAGGCTGGTTGGCCAGTCGATAAGCCGCCACGCAGTCGGGAAGAGGCAGCCGCATTGGCCGCTCAGGTTAAGCGCAACGTTCCTGGCTCTTGGGGCTTCTATCCGGTGGTGCGCTTGCTGGATGACTGGGGCATGGAGAATATGCCGGTTTACGATAATTCTTCGAAGAAATTTCTGTTCACCCAGTCCAATTACGTTGAGAAACTGGAATGGTATGTGCGCCTGTACCAGCAGGGCCTTTTGCCTCCAGAATTTTTAATGGATGGTTATCGGGGGGCTTTGGAACGCTACAAACAGGGGAGCCTGGCTCTTTTGGAGGCTGGTCCCCAAGTTTTGCTCCAGATTAAGGCCGACGCCCCGCATGTGTATGCTCAAACTTGGGCTGCACCATTGTCTTGGTCGTCTGAGGGGCGCGTTCCCGCTGCCTTGATGAATTTAGCCGTGCCCCGTTCCAGTCGCCACCGCGCCTTGGCTTGTGAGCTGGCTCTATTTATTACTAGCTGGTCCAATCAGCTGGCTTTTGCTAAAGAAGTTCCCCTTCTGCCTTCCACTTGGCGCAGTACCCGAGACCCTTTCTTTACCCAACGCCATGGCGATCCTCTGCAGTGCGAAGCCTTGAATATTTCGTTAAGGCAGTTACCCAAGGCGAACGATTATTCGCTCAGTTTGCCTGGCGCCCGCCAATTAGAGAGGAAATTAAATTTGGCCGTAGAGGCTGCTGTCTACGGCCAAAAGTCCAGCGCCGAGGCGCTGACAGATGCTGTACCCAATCCGTAAGCACCGAGTAGGTTACTACAAAGATCATTTGCGGCCCCCCCCACCCGCTGCGGCCCATGAGCCGGGCGGCTCCACTCCTAAACAACTGGGCAAGCCGCTACAAGGGACAGTCGCAACTCACGCTCACGGCGCCTTCAACCTGTGCAGAACCGGTAGTTGACTGCACAGGCCTACGTCGTCCATGTTCGGCTGCTGTTAGTGCAACATTCCTTTTATCGTGCCCAACAGACCGGGTATAGCCATCTTCAAAGCGATAGCCACACCTACCAGTGACTCACCGGCAATGATGCCGGAAGCGATAGGCACAATGTAATCATCGGCCATCTTCTTGTGATTCTTCTCCAGATAAGTGGCAATGCAAGCGCCAATAAACATGGAAAGGGAATTGTAGAAGGGAATGATCATGGAAAGTCCCAAACCAGTGGCTGAGGGAATGTACTTGTGGCATTTGTTGGGTAAGAACTTTTCCAGAAGGGGAATGAGTATGCCGATAAGGCAACCGGCTAGCATACCCCAGCGAGCGCTGACCGGCAGGGCGGAAAAGCCCTTGACCAATAGCTCAGCAACCTTGGCCCAAACCTGGGCGCTGGGGGCGGGCCAAACCGAGCCGCCTAAAACGGAAGCATCGGGAACTATGAGGTAGAAGGCAGGGACCACAATTAAGGTTCCGGCAAAGATGCCGCTGAACTGAGCCAGGAACTGCTTGCGAGGGTTAGCTCCGAGAATATATCCGCTTTTGAGATCGGTCAGAAGATCGGCAGAAGCACCGGCCGCACCGGCAGTGAGACCAGCCGTCATGAGGTTTGTAGTCATGTTGGAGGGGGCCAGAAGGCCGAAGGTAAGCTGAGTGATCTTGCCCATGGCGCCAACTGGGGTTATATCCGATTCACCGGTGGCTCGGCAGGCTACCAAGGCCAAGAAGAAGGTGGCAATAACGGCAATCAACCCCATCCACCAGGTTACGCCGAAAAATTTGTGCAGAACGATAATGCAACCCAAGCCCACTAGGCCAGTGCCGATCATAAACCAGGAGGTAGGCACCTCGATATCTTCCAGAGGATCATGGACCGCATCTTCCTTTTTACCGAACAGTTTAGCTAAACCGCTGAAGGCGCGGGCCATTGTTTTCCATTGCATGGCAAACATGGTCAAACCAGAGGCTACCATAATTGAGGCGCCCATCCAGGTGGTCCAACCTACAATTGTTCGGTAGCCGTTATCGCCTAGCTCGGCGGCGTTTATGTCGCCGATGCTGGCCATACAGGGAGCTAGGATACCGTAGCAGAGGAGGCCGCCTAAAAGCATAGACCAAGAAACCTTCCAGCCAACTAGAGCTCCGGCGGCAATCATCACACCGCTTACATCGAAACTGAAGGTCCAAGCGCCCATCTTTTGACCGGCTAACCTGCCGAAGAATGGGATTTGGGCCGGTATGGCTTCCAGGCCATCGCGCACGAAGGCTAAAGCGCCACCAAAGAGACCGGCAAAGCCCAACGATTTCGCCTTGCGCATGGCTTCATCGCCTTTGGAGTGCAGGCTGCGCAGGGTTTCGGCACAAGCCATACCGCTGGGGAATTTGAGCTGTTCCACATTGATCATTTGCCGTTTCATGGGAATAGCCATAAATACGCCCAGAGCGGCCAAGAAGAAGGTCCAGATGGTTAGTACTCCCCAGCTCATGTGATGGCCGGTGAGCATAAGATAGGCGGCAATGGCGGAAACCATAGTGCCGCCGGTGGAGTAACCGGCCGACGATGCACAAGACTGCATGCAGTTGTTCTCCAAAATGCTCATTTGCGTTTTAAATATCTTGGGGAACAGGGTGTGCAAGCCGGTCCAGATAGAGTAAGACAGAATGCAGGCGGTGATGGCTACCCCCAGGCCCCATCCGGTTTTCAGGCCTACGTATAAATTGGAAAGGGACATCAGGCCGCCGATAAGCGATCCCATGATCACTGCCCTGAGGGTGAACTGAGGCACGCCTGGCCCGCGGTAGACGTGGTGGAACCAATAATGTTCGGGATCCTCGCCCTCCTGTGGGGCTGCAGGAGCGACATGGCTTTCTTCTCCGGCATTGGAGGTATCCTGGTTGTCTTCCGCTTGAAGCGGTTTTTCGGTTTGGATTTCCTCGCCGCTACCTTCTGAATTCTTGTTCAGGTTTGAGTCGGTTTTTTCGGCCTGGCTGTTTGCGGTTAGCGCGGCTTCCTGCGTAGTTTCGGTCGCAGGAGAACCTGATCCGCTCGCCTCTTCCTGCGGTAGGTCTTTGGTTTGTTCTGTCACTTTCCTTGCGCTCTTTTCCTAATATTGTTGCTCTTATGACCTGTCCGTTTTTCTTTTGGGCTTATTATCTTCCTTTTTTTTGGAAGGCGGCGGAAAGGGGTGTTTGTCCGGTTTAACTGGTGTTGGACCAGGCGTTTCAGTGCCGGACCAGGTGGACCAGTGCTGTACTGGTTAAACCGGTGCTGGTCCAGGTGAACCAGCACCGAGCCAGGCGCAGGGCTCCTTGCCATTTGGCTAGAAATCAAGCATGTTCCCAAGTTCTTTGTTTGATTAACTTACAAAAGAGAAGAGCGAGGCTGTTAAAGAAATATGGGTTATTTACATTCCCGTCATGAGGCTTTGGCCAAGGCCATGGCCCCCTACACCGTGCTTTTGAGCAGTGGTTTTCCGCAGTGCCGTAATTATCCCGATAACACTTATCCTTTTCGCCCGGCCAGCCATTTTCTTTACCTGGCTGGTTGGTCGGCTCCCGGTTCCTATTTTCTGCTCCATAACGGCCAGGCGCATCTCTTTTTGCCGCCTTATACCATAGATGACGTTGTCTGGAGCGGTCCCGGTGAGTCAACACAGGAGGCGGCCCGGCGCAGTGAGTGTACTGTTCATTGTACCGATGAGTTAGCCGATTTTCTCCATACACAAGGCGTTAGGCCCGAGAGTATTTGTGCCCTGCCTTTGCCCTGCGAGGCCCAAAACGAATCTTTTGAACCTTTATTAGGGCGGAGTCCCAGTTTAGGGCATGAGTTGGATAGAAAGCTGGCCTTGGCTCTTGTGGAACTTCGCTTACATGCTGACGAACAGGCCCAAGCTGAACTCAGAGTTGCTTGTGAACTTACGGTTAGGGCCCATTTGGAGGGCTTGAAGGCCTTAAAGGCGCCGAAAGAAGGCAAGACTGAGTATGACATTGCCCAGGCCATGCTTAAGGTAGTTAACGGTTGCGGTGGTTACGTGTCCTTTAACCCGATCATCAGCACTTCTGGTGAGCGCCTGCACCAAATCAAATTGGGAGCGGCTTTGGTGCCTGACCGTTTACTCCTAGTCGACTTTGGGGCGGAGAGTTCTTCTGGTTGGGCTGGAGACATAACCAATACTTGGCCGGTCAGCGGTCGGTTTTCTCAACGCCAGGCGCAGATTTACAATTTGGTTCTTGAGGCCCATCGCAGTTGCGTGGAGGCTTTGGCAATAGGTGTGGATTACGCACAGGTGCACCGCCGGGCGGTTGAGGTCTTCGCCGAAGGTTTGGACAAATTAGGAATTTTGCACGGTGGAACTATTGAGGAATATTTAAATAGCAACGTAGTTTCTCTCTTTTTCCCGCATGGTGTAGGTCACCTTATGGGTTTAGATGTCCATGATATGGAAGATCTGGGTGATCTAGCCGGATATGCACCTGGCCGCGAACGCAGTACTTTGTTCGGTTGGAAGAGCTTGCGGTTGAATCGTAATTTGGAGGCGGGTATGGTTGTTACCATAGAGCCTGGCCTTTACTTTATCCCCGAATTGTTCCAGGCACCTCAATTTATGGAGACCGTTGACAAATATGTGGATATGCAGATTGTTGGACCTTATTTTGAGGAAGTGCATGGTGTGCGCATAGAGCGCGACTACATGGTGTCTGAGACTGGCAGTGTGTTGCTCACCCCGGATATGCCCACAACCATTGAGGAAATTGAACAATTTATGGCCCGGGCTTAATGCTCTAAAGGCTGGATGGGGGAAATTTTTACAGACGAGGAGTTTACCATGCCAGGTGAAGATGGCAAAAAGCATTTAGTGCTGCGCAGTTACGAAAAGAAGGCAGTGCATGTTCCCAGTGGGCGTTACCTTACCAATAAGCTGAACGTTCAGGGTAATCCTTATGTTGTATTCTGCAGTAATGAGCTTTGTGAGGCTTACCTGTATGCCGATGGTGCCTTGCCGTTTTGGTCTGAAGATTGTCAGGTGAGGTTTGGGGTTTTGCGTTGCCCCAACTGCGGCGCACCGGTGGTGCGTCCCGATTCACCGTTGGATCGGAAACCTATAGATATTTCTTAGCCGAAGGCATTCAAAAAAAGAGTGGGGAACCTTTGGTTGCGTAAACTTGGAACGGCTGTCTTATGTCTTTGTAGTTAAAACATAGGGCGGTTTTGATAAAAGTTGGAAGGGGAATTTAGGTGTCATGAAGCTGGCTGTTTTAGGTGGAGGGCCGGGCGGTTATATCGCTGCTATTCGAGCTGCTCAGTTGGGGATGGAAGTAACCTTAATTGAAGAAGATAAAAACTTGGGTGGGACCTGTCTCAATCGAGGTTGTATTCCTACCAAAGCTTTAGTGGAAGCATCGATGCGTTTTAAGAGCTTGCAGGAAGCGGCTGGATTCGGTCTGGAGCTGGGACAGTCGCCGGTAGTTGACCTGGCTAAAGTTCAGGAACGAAAGAATGCTCTGGTGCGCCGTCTGGCTATGGGAACTAAAGGCTTAGTGGAGCGCAATGGGGTCAAGATTATTCAAGGTCACGGTCGTTTGGTGAGCGATCATACCTTGGAGGTTGACGGTCAGGTGCTGGAATTTGACGCAATGATACTGGCCACCGGATCACGCACCGCCACTCCTAAGTTTTTCCCCATAGATGGTCGGCGAGTTATTACTTCCGACCATATTCTCAATTTAACCGAGCTGCCTAAATCGATGATCGTTGTGGGCTCTGGAGCGGTTGGCATGGAGTTTGCCTCCATTTTCGCTGCCTTTGGTACCAAGATTAGCCTTATCGAGCTGGCTCCTCGGATTATGCCCTTGGAGGATCATGAGATCTCTTCGGAGATGCAACGTCTTTGCCGTAAGGCTGGCTGGCGGATCTTCACTGGAGCCAAAACGGAGAAAATTGAGGTGACTAGTGAGGGGGTTAAGGTTACGGGTGAGGGATTGGCAGCCGCAGATGAACCTTTACAGGCTGAGATTATGCTGGTGGCCATAGGACGCACTCCAAACTTGGAAGATGTTGGCTTAGATAAAGTTGGCGTGGAACTTACCGAGCGGGGGCGGGTAAAGGTAGACCAGTTCATGCGCACCAGTGTTGCCAATATTTACGCTATAGGCGATATTGTGCCCACCCCGCAACTGGCCCACATGGCCAGCGCCGAAGGCATTTTGGCCGTGGAGCACTTGGCTGGCTTAACCCCACGGACTTTGAATGCTTCCCACTGCCCGGCCGCAACTTACTGTGATCCCGAAGTTGCTAGTGTTGGTCTTACCCAGGAGCAGGCGGAAAGCCAAGGGCGCAGTGTAAAGGTGGGGAAGTTCCCCTTTGCGGCTTTGGGAAAGGCGGCTATCGGTGGCCATACCGATGGCTTTGTGAAAGTGGTGGCGGCCTGTGAGGGTGAAGATAAGCCACACCTTATTTTGGGAGTGCATATTCTCGGAGCACATGCCTGCGATCTCATAGCTGAGGGCGCTTTGGCACTGGAAAAGGGCGCTACACTGGAGGATATAGCCCACACTATTCATCCGCATCCCAGCTTGTCTGAGAGTTTGGCAGAGGCTGCCCACCAAGCCTTGGGAGCGCCTCTCAATTTTCTACCTCCACCCAAGCGCAGAGGTCGCTGAGCCGTGTTTAGGGCAACGTGGGAGGGGGGGACAACTGCTGATCAAGAGTGGCTCAAGGCAGGCCAAAAATAAGGTTAGAGCGAAACCGGGCGAGGTTCGCGTCCTCGCGTAGGGCCGGAACAGCTCAAGATTATGGAGCCATTTTTTGTATGGTAGAACAAGCTTTGCCGGGGCAGAACCTGGATTTTAGTTCGGAGCGGGCAGAGGAGCTTTTGGCTGAACCACCGCTGGATATCCCAGCAAATACCGATGAGGCCTGGCACAAGAATATTGCCAAGCCGTCTTGGCTCAAGGTCAATATGCGCACTAGTTCAGCTTATGGCTCTGTCAACAGTACGCTTAAGCAGAAGAGGTTGCACACGGTCTGCCAAGGAGCGCGTTGTCCCAATATCTCCGAATGCTGGAGTCAGGGCACGGCCGCTTTTATGATTATGGGCGATATCTGCACCCGCGGTTGTGCTTATTGTGCGGTAACCAAGGGTAGGCCTGCTCCTTTGGATGAAGAGGAACCCGAACATTTCGCCCAAGCGGTCCAGCGCTTGGACATGAAGTATGTGGTCTTAACCTCCGTTACTCGCGATGATCTGCCCGATGGCGGAGCCGCCCACTTTGCCGCGGTAATCAAGGCTATAAAGCGGGTTAATCCCCAAGTAGACATTGAGGTATTGATACCCGATCTAAGCGGCGACTTGCAGGCTTTAGATGTTATTTTAGAGGCCGGTCCTAGGGTTGTTAACCATAACGTTGAGACGGTGGCACGTTTATACGGACGCCTACGTCCCAAGGGCAGTTATCAGCGTTGCATGAGTATTCTGCGCCATGCTCACGAGTGCTCGGCTCCTGGCACTCTCACTAAATCTGGCCTAATGGTTGGTTTGGGCGAGAGCAACGCCGAGATTATGCAAGTAATGGACGATCTGCGTGAGCAAGGGGTGGAATTGCTCACCTTGGGCCAATACCTGCGTCCCAGTTTAAAGCACGTGCCAGTTATGCGTTACCGTACTCCAGAGGAGTTCTTGTTTTATAGACACCAGGGGCTAGCTAAGGGCTTCAGGTTTGTGGAATCGGCGCCTTTAGCCCGCTCTTCCTACCACGCTCGCTCCCATGTCGAGGCTTTACTCAAGTAGAGACTGTGATCTCTTCGTTTTGCACGGGTCCTTTACGGTGGCGACGACTTTCAGGTAGGGAAGTTATTAGTATACACTTAAGGGGGGGAACGGAGAGATTTTGGTCATTTTAATTGCTTTTTTGTATCGAAAGGAACTTTGGTAAAATACTATGTTGAATGCCCTCAAGAGTCTATTTAAACGTAATGTGGCAGATAAAAGAGTTCCTCTTGAACAAGAAGCTGGAACTGCTAAGCAATGTCAATACGAGGCTAAAGAGGCTGGTTTTACTGTGACCTATGCCGAGGGCCGACTTTCCTTCTATCTGAATCAACTAGGTTTGCCTCTGTTTTCCGTGAGTGGCCTCAGTTTCGCTGAGCCAGAGAGACAGGAGAGTCAAATGGCTGGATATCCGGCCGATGTATACAATTTTGGCAATGATTTTACCGTAACTTTCATCAATCCAGCCGATAACATAAACTTTACCGATCAATTAACCATTAAAAAGGCTGGTTACCGCCAGATTCCCAATCAGCGCCAAGGTTTGGACATAGAGGCCACATTCGGCACTGTGCCTGTTAGATACCTTGTTGATCTGGCCACCCAATGCGCCATAGGTGGCTTTAAGGAGGTAGTCGAAGATCAACTGCCCTTTGCCGCCGTCCCCCCCATCCACCAGATGGTAGCTTTTCTGAAGGCGGTTATGCTCAGGCGACGTACGGTAATGCGCAGCTTAAAGGGCTTGTCTCGTCGCGTATCTCAACCTAATGTGCTGGCCGTTGTTAATTTTATTGTTGATAATTTCACTGGCAGTGAAAATTTTTTGCACTACAATATAGTAAAGTTGCGTGATAAGCTCGAGCGTAGCCAGAGGAAGGTAAATGTCAACAGCCTGGTGGCTATGTGTCTGTTAGCCGATATTTACCTGGGCAATATAACCATTGAAACTTTGCGCAGCAATTTGGAGCAAAAGACCGTTGTCAATATAAGCCTCAAGGCTTGCCTGGCAGTGGAAGCTTGTCTTTTGGGTCAGAAAGAAGTTTTCAATGGCCCCGAGGTTAGGGGTGCCTTCGAGTTTATAAACGGCATTATCAACGAACGTACCTTCAGTTCAATTCTGCGCGACTTTGCCGAAGATGGCGGTAATCCCGGTTCCATTGAAACTGTTAGTCGGCTTCTGACTATTTTAGGTGAAAGGGGGCCCGGTGAAGCCAACGAGCCTAGTGTGGATGCTACTGCCCCATCAGCTATCTCGAAAACTTCAGGAGTTGCAGTTGACAGTTTCCCTCATAGCAATCGGGTTGCTCCCGTCTCTAAATCTTCTGTAGAGCTACGTTCCTCCAGTTATCTGCCCAAAGTTTTGCCGGCCTATTCCCAACCTCATATTGAGCGCAGTGCCCTTTGCTCTCTGCTGGAGGCCAACGGCAAGAAAGTCAATCCACCCACGGTGGCCGCGTTATGTCTTTATGTTGATATAGAGGCTAATATCATTAGAGCCAGCCAGATCGAGCAGTTCCGCCCCGAAATTTACCTAAATGAGCATTCCTTGTACGCTGTTTTGGCAGTTGGTCGGGCCTTTGGTCTGGATTTGCGCTGCTTGAACATTAAGGGTGATACTACCGAAGGTATAGTGCAGGATTTGGGTAAACTCCTGAGATTGACTAATTACGGAGCGTTGGTACGTTTCACCGAGCCTAAGACTTTCCGCGTTAAAGATATTTATATAGACAAAGCGGTGACCTTGCAGAAATTTGTCGGCCAGGGTTACAATTTCACAGGTCGGGCCATCGTCAGCTTGCCAACTCTTGAGCAGGTCGATTCCAAACAGCTAGCTGTATTTCTGCGGAAGCGCTTGCCCCTGATGGCTTGCTTCCAGGCCGACGATTGCGCTAGGCGCTGGCAGCTTTTGGACAGCAACTCACGCAATGAGGGGATACCGGTTGCGGTGGTCGGGCGCTACGGATTTGTTGAGGGCTTTAGGGCTTACCGCTTCCACAACCGTTTGGTGGGCCGTATTGTGACGGCAACGCCAGATACGTTAATTGGCCGTCAGAATGTGGTGGTCGTTTACGTGGATGATCGGAACAGACGCTCATACCGCTTTTTTGAAAAAGTTGAGGAGGCTGGGCAGATAACCAGTTTGTCCGGTACAGATCTGAAGTTTGCCGGTGAGGTGGTAGAGCTCCCCGAGGTGAGCGAGTTGCACAGCATTATTAACGAGGAGGCAGGAGAGAGCCTTTTCGGTTTGGATGATTCGCCGGAACCCGAGCTTGAGCGCCTTATTGCCTGCTTAAACGGTGTGCGCGTGGCCCTTCTTAACGAGACGGAAATGGTTAGCTTAGCGGAGGCTCGCGATTTAATAGCGGTAGTGCGCACTGTTCTGCGCTCCAG
>OMRK01000182.1 GCA_900313515.1 uncultured bacterium
GTCTTGAAGTTACTTAAATTTGTGCTTTGTAACAAAGGAGTTGTTTTAAGTGGCAGATCAGAATCCTCTAGGAATACGTAAACTACCGCCTTGGGGTAGGCGCGGTTGGGGCATGATCTTGATTCTGTTGCTGTTTGCCGGCGTTTTGCGGGGATGGAGACTAAGTGAGCCAGCCAATTTGTTGGGTGATGAATTGTATTACGTTGCCGCCTCTAGAACTTATCTGCTAAATGTTCATGATCTGAATGAGGAGCATCCGCCTTTAGGAAAAATCTTGATTGCTGCTGGTATTCGTCTAGGACAAGCCTGTGAGTCTCTAAGCGTTGAACAACTTCCAAGTTATGGATACATACGTCTATCCTCGCTTTTGAGCGGTTTGGGAATTGTCTTTTTTACCTTCGCTTTGGCCTATCGTGTAAGTCTGGGCTCTCTGGAAACCGCTGAATTGGCTGCTTTTTTCGTTGCTTCCGATTTCTTGTCAATCATATTTTCGCGTTTAGCCATGTTAGACTGTATGTTGAGTCTATGGTGGCTCATCGGTGCCTATTTTGGCTGGCTTTGTTTAGAATCAATCCAAAATAAGGGAAGATATTCTTGGGGACTAGCTGCTATTAGTGCTGTGGCCTTCAGTTTAGCCTTTGCCACTAAGTGGAACGGCTTTGTGGGTGGACTTGTAGTTTATATATTTGTTGTAGCACTTAGCAAAGGGGAAGCGGGAAAAATTGATCGCAAAGCACAGGCTAAAAAGGCAGCCCTTCTATTTTGTCTGTTTTTTGTGATTTTTTCATCACTCTACATGATGTCGTATCTGCCCCAGCTGTTTCGTGAAGGATTTACGGCTGATACCGTATTGAGGATACTTCACTATCCAATTCAAACTTGGCCGGGGCGTAATGGTGAAAATTACATGCACCCTATGAGTTCACCATTTTGGGCATGGCCGATCGGTTTGTATCCTTACATAGCCAACATAACTGTGGAACCTGATGGAACTAGTTGTTATCTTATTTACTGCGGTTCCATAATATTTTGGTGGCCGGGCTTTTATTTTGTGTTGAAAAAATTTTTTATATCTTGGCAACCTAAGGATTTGGCAGGCCTCTTTGTAACTTCCATGTGGCTGGGGAATTGGCTGTTTTGGATTCCTTTCAGTAGTGGGGGATACATATATTACATGCTTGTTGGTATCCCATTTATGGCGATAATCATGGCTGATGCCGTACAAGATTTGTATGTGCAGAAGTCATACAAGCTGTTATGTACGTACCTTTTTGCGATCAGTGTAGCTCTGTCACTGTACTACCCAATTCTGGCTTACATTCCGATCAGCAAGTCAATGTTTAATTTTTTGCTTCCGGACTGGGTGTCAGACTTATTGGCTTTTATAAAAGTTATGATATTATAGGCGGTATAGCTAAGATTTTGTGATTGATTTTGTTAGGAGTGGTGAAGAATTGCAGCGCATTTGTCGTTTGTTAGTGGGTATTTTGTTCCTGCAAGGCTGTATACTTTACGCCAATGCTAATCAAGGCAGAGTTCACTTAAACAGTTTTTTATGCCTTTTGCTGGTGGTGGCTATGTGCTGGGGAGGAGTCGAGGGAGCTACCTGGATCCTGCGTCGTTCTCCATTTTGTAGTCAGTCAAAGAATATTGGTGACTGGCAGTTTCTCTGGTTGCAGTTAGGTATACCGGGAGCCGTATGGGGAATAAGTGGATTAGGTACATGCTGGCTTTTAAGTAAGTGCATAAAAAGTGCGCTCATAGGCCTGGGTGCAGAACAATTTTATCTGGGGTGCCTTATCTGGTTGGTGTTGTTCCCCTTCCTCGGAGGGCCGCTTGTGTTGCGCGAGGCCATTCCTCTGGTTAAGCGGTTATTATGGGGAGGTTTGGTGGGACAACTGCTATGCTTGGGGATGTATCTTTGGGTTTATCCCGCTCCCTTCGAATTCTTCTCTTTGCTTAACGTGATCAAATTGACCACCGCAATAGAGAAGGACTATTACTTCCTCTTCATGTACGTACTGGGAGCCTCTACATTGTGGGGAGTGATTTGCTCCTGTGGCTTGTTTACTGCACAAGACCCGGAAGCGGACAAGCGAGACTGAGTTAGCCTTATACTTCTATATATTCGATCCTTCGTTTCTGGGGGGGCTCGGACGGATTAGGCTACGTCTATCAGCTGGTGCGGTGCGATAAACTACCTTAAGTCTTGCCGTTTATGGGCCCTCCCCACGAAATTGGTTGATGCAGGGAGCGTGAGACACTTCCAGGTGTTCAAAGACTATCCGTCTGCTAGTACTCGTCTGGGGCTTTCATCGGTTCTTCTAAAACGACACCTTCGGTGCTGTAGTTGACGTCCAATCTCCCCGAGCTTTCGTCATAGTTTGATGTAACTTTATATTCGTTTACACCTGGCTTTACAACAATCGGAATAGAAATCTGCCTTCCGCCGCCAACCTTTTGGGGGGTCATTTTGTAAAGTTCACCATTAACGTGAACTATAAGGTTCTTTTCCAGCTCTGCCCCGGCTGTACCAGTGAATAACTTGGGTTCCCCCCACATAGCGCCGGCAGTGCCGTTATACTTTTCCGGGACCATACGCAGGGTAATATTTTTGGCACCTTTTACCTTGCCGCGTAGGAGATCTGGCTTGTCAGAGGCTTTTAATGGGCCAACTTTTGTTATTAATTTGCCATCTGCCCATAATTCGAAGGTGCACATGCGGCTATCGGGAGCTGTGGAACTAAATCCAACCATTGATTCGAACATATCGAACTTACCATTCAATTCGAATTGCATGGTCGCCGCCTCTGCTCCCCCTAGGCCTATCACATAGCTCTCCACGCTGGTTTCTCCTATGCGGGAATGGTCGAATTCGCGCATGCAGTTGGTAAAATGACCTTGATGGATGCTTAAAAGAGGAACGATACCGGCGGCCGGTCCGGCTGAAACCGGCATACTGGCACTGCCGGCCAAGACAACTGCCAACAAGGCAGAAGCGGAAACTCCAATTAGATTACGATACAAATTGTTAAACATTATCTAGACTCCTTTTATTGAGGCTATATCCAGGTAGAGTGAGAACATCCGTTTATTCTTACTTTAGAATTTTGTCGGCAAACTTCCCAAGAATCCCTCGCCTTTAGGCACAATGAAAAAATGTCAAGAGAAAGCTTCCTGTTGTAAATGGAAGTAAATGGCCTCTAAAGTGTTTCCCACTGCGCCGGAGCAGAAGGTCAGATCGCTGAGCAGATTCCTTAAGCTTTGTTGTTCTTTGCTGCTGGGAATATAACCGACTCGCTCCGGATAAGGAGGCACAGCGTAACCTTCACTGCTGTAACGCCTGAAGCCTCCTGGTATCAATTCAAAATTCCAGCCGCCCTGGCCATCAACAGAGGCTGCTGTCATAGCGCTGCGCAGATTAATCTGGATGTTGCCTCTTGTCTTATAAAATCCGTGGCGGGCTAAGGTTAAATAGGTGTTGTCTTTAAGCTGTTCGGCGTAAATAAGTGTTAGCAGAAAGCTGCGACGGGCTTGTGCGGTTAGCCCGCAACCGTAATAGGCCTGACCTTCAAGGAAATTACGGCGCATCAGAGCTTTTTTGTATTCTATTTCCATTTTGATAAAAAAGGCGGTTCTCAAACAACGGGCAGCGATCTCAAAATGATCTCTTCTGAGCATTATCCATCCTATACGGTAGGAGATATCGGCCTGCTGTTTGTAGTTACCTAATTTATGGTAGACACTCATGGCCTGACCGTAAAATTGACAAGCTCGGTTGGGTAGATTTATAGCCTCCAAATTGTTGGCCAATTGCAGAAGAACGTTTGCAAATACCTCCTGATATTTCTCTGCACGCGGGAGAATGGAGGTGCACAGAGCGATAGACTCTTGATAACGGCCGGAGTCGTACATAAGGGAAGCCCGATCAAACTCGGTAGTGATCATATTATAATCATCATCGTTTTGCTGAAA
>OMRK01000126.1 GCA_900313515.1 uncultured bacterium
CATAAATAGTGCAGACTAAATATAATAATAAAAGCCGGCTTAGCTGATCTTGGCTAAGTCTTAACGTTAGGTGTCGCTTTGAAGGTTTATTAGGATAATTTTAGGGATTATAGGTAGAGGAAATGGCTATTTGCGCTTGAATTATTGCGCGCTTGTTTCACTTTTTCGATATGTGCTTAAGATGTTAAAATGGATGAGAAATTAAACGACAAACTTCTCAGAAGTTCTCTGCTTAAGCATAGAGATTGGCAACAAGCTGATCAATACAAAAAAGTCAAAGAAAGGTTAGATTGTAAGTATGTTAGGAGCCATGATTGGGGACATTGCCGGTTCCCGCTTTGAATTTCACAACCACCGCAGTAAGGAATTTGAAATCTTCCACAAGAGGTGCAGTTTTACCGATGATACTGTTATGAGCTTGGCTATAGCCCAAGCCATAATGGATTATGCCAAGATTTTAGGCTCAGGCGACATTGATATAAGAAAATCTACCTTAATGGAATTGGCCATAAAATCCATGCAGAACTTAGGCCGTCAGTATCCTTACTGCGGTTATGGTGGGAGATTCGAACGTTGGATATTTTCCGATAATCCCCGTCCTTACAACAGCTTTGGCAACGGTGCAGCCATGCGTGTAAGTCCAGTGGCCTGGTTTAACAAAGCCGATACACTAGAAAAACTTAAGTTTTTGTCCCTTCAGGTTACCGGACTCACCCATAATCATACCGAGGGTATAAAAGGCGCTGAAGCTACAGCTTTAGCCATATGGATGGCTAGGCGTGGCAGTAGCAAGCAGGCTATTAGGGAAGTTATCGAGCGCGATTATTACCGTTTAGACTTCACCATAGATGCCATCCGCCCAACTTACGAATTCAATGAAACCTGTCAGAACACCGTGCCCCAGGCATTGGAGTGTTTCTTCGAATCTGAATCTTTCGAAGATTTGGTGCGTTTAGCCATTTCTGTGGGTGGCGACAGCGATACCTTGGCCGCCATAGCTTGCTCGGTGGGCGAGGCTTTTTACGGCGTGCCAGACGACATGAAAAAGCGAGCTCTGGGATATCTTGACGAAACTTTGTTGGCCGTTTACAAAAAGTGGGAAGATTTTCTGCGCTCCCAGGCCCAGGCGAACGCGAATGCTTAATCCTGTTACTACTCCTAGTCCCGCCATGTCATCATTGTCACCTGATATCTATTGATTAATCGTTAGCCATAGAGGGGGGGGGCTGAAAACGGCATTCAGCTTTTGAAAATTTTATTCGTTGACAGCTACAAGTGAGCATGTCAGAATGTGTTAAGAAGGGGGTAGGTTTTTGTGTCTGAAACAACTGGTAATCGTCAATACCGTGATCGGCTCTTCAAGTTCATATTTGGCAATCCCGATAACAGAGAATGGACTTTGAGCCTTTATAACGCAGTAAATGGTTCAAATTATACGGACGCGAGTAAAATTACGTTTAATACCATCGAGAATGCTGTTTACATGAGTATGAAAAACGATGTTTCGTTTTTGATCGACAATGTAATAAGTTTCTACGAACAGCAATCGACCTTTAATCCCAATATGCCCATGCGCTTTCTAATTTACGCGGGAATGGTCTATGAGAGGTATATTGAGACTAACAAGTCTTATCGGCGCAATAGTTCTGCTCAACAGAAGGCTCCAACTCCTAAATGTATTTGTTTTTATAATGGGGTAACTAAGAAAGATGACACGGTGATTTTGAAGTTATCGGATTCTTTCGATGGCGAGTCAGACATCGAAGTTAAAGTTAGGATGCTAAATATCAATTATGGGCATAACAAGGAGTTGCTTGAAGCTTGTAAACCGCTGAAAGAGTATTCTTGGTTTGTGGATAAAGTGCGTTCCAATGCTAAAATGGTGGAGAATTTAGAAGAAGCGTTGGATGCAACCTTGAGTGAGTTGCCCGATGATTCCCTTATAAAACCGTTTCTTTTAGCCAATAGGGCGGAGGTCAAGCATATGTGTATTACTGAGTATGATGAGGTGAGAGCCTTTGCGGAG
>OMRK01000184.1 GCA_900313515.1 uncultured bacterium
GAAGTGCCCCGGAGGTGTCCGCTCGCGCGGTTGGTGGTCGCTGGGCTTGGTTGTGCTGTGAAGTACTCGTGGGTGTGTCTGCCCGCGCGGCTGGTGGTCGCTGGGCCTGGTTGTGCTGTGAAGTACTCGTGGGTGTGTCTGCCCGCGCGGCTGGTGGTCGTTGGGCCTGGTTGTGCTGTGAAGTGCTCGTGGGTATCAGCCCGCATGGCCGGTGGACCTGATGATGGCCCGGGGTGTGCTGGCCTGTAGACGTGGTCCGGCTGTTTGGCCTGGCCGGGTGTAAAAATAGTTGCTTTGAGCTCCGAGCCTCTGGGTGTTAAGGTTCGGAGTGTTTTTTTGTGTTTGGAGACAGATAGATTGGCTCATTGTGTGGAAATAATTGGAAGCGGTGGGAAGACCAGCTTCATGCTCAATTTTATTAAGGCTTTCGGTGGTGGAGATAGAGTCAATATAATTTACACCACCAGCACACATTTGGCCTGGCCCTGGAAGGCTGGAAGCAGCGGTCCAGAACGTGACGAGGGCGGTGTTCCGTACCCTGGGGAGTTGATAGAATGGTGCAGTGATTTTGATGATTTGCCGACTTTGCAGGAGCGCTGGAGTAGAAGCAGGTCACCTCGCCTCTGGGGGCTGGTGCGTCCCAATTCCGAACGTAGTAAATGGGTAGGGCTCAGCCCAGATGATCTGGATAGCATAGGTACTTGGAGGGGCTTGGATTTTCTGGTAGTGGAAGCCGACGGATCGCGCCAGTTGCCAGTTAAGGCCCACGCTTGCCATGAGCCGGTGCTTTACAGTCGGGCCGATCTGGGGGTAGCCGTGATTGGCCTCAAAGGTTTGAGACGTAGGATAAGGGAAGGCGAAGTGCACCGTCCCCAGCTTATGGCCCAGTTTCTAGAGTGCCCTTTGGATACGGTTATAGGCCCTGAAGAGTTTGTCCGCCTGGCCTGCGCTTACCTAAACAAGTTACCAACAGAGAAAAAATTATTGGTTTTAAGCCAGGCAGAAGGCTGGAAGGAAGGAGCGCTGCAAAATTTGGGAGTCTCCATCTGCAATTGTTATGGGCAATCCACTCGTTTGGTAACTCCTTCAAAGGGCATTGACACTTCCGAGCCGTTAACTTTCGATTTATCGGCTTGGAATTTGGATGAAGCGGGGTTGACCGTTGCCATCCAGTCCAAGATCTTCGGATGTCGCTTACTCTCTTGTTAGCAGCGGGACAGTTTGACTACAGCACTCATTGAACACGAGTTTGATTAGGTGTTTGGGCTAAAATAGTTGCCTTCTATCTTCATTGCTAAAGCAAGGGGGAGTGGCGGCTTTGGGAAGTTGCTCTCAGGACAGGTCCGTTGGTTTCCTGGCAGGTGAGCGGTCGGATTGACGGCAGAAACGGCAAGCTGGTGTCGCGTTCCAATCGGTCAGGCAATTGCTTGAAGGTGAAGACCAAGTTGCCTACTAATTCGGTTTAAGCAGTTGTCACAGGCTCCGCAATGTGCAGGTGCTTCCTGGTCAAAGTAGGATAGCAAGGCACGGCGGCGACATTCTCGGGTGCGGCAGTAGTTCTCCATTGCCTCCAGACGCTGTTCGGCTCTACTTTGTAAACGTTCAAAGTAGTTTATAAGACATGATTCCTCCAGTATAGGTTCGGCTATGTCATCAAGATCGGCCTCATATCCCAGGGCGGTGTCTGTGAGTGTGTCCCAGGCCGTTTGACTGAGATGGATAAATTCTAGGCGCAAGTCCCGGGCCGGATGTCTGGGAAGCAGAGAATAAAATTTTCGTATATCTCTGGCACAAGCATAGCGGCTCTGCCCCTGATTTTTGAGCCAATTAAAATCTTCCGACCCCCAGAAAAGCAGGCAGTGCCCCTTATTTCTATCGCGTCCAGCCCTCCCGGCTTCCTGATAGTAGCCCTCAGGCGAATTGGGGGGAGTTATGTGGATGACTTGCCGGATGTTCGGCTTATCTACTCCCATGCCAAAAGCGGTGGTAGCGGTGATCAGCTGCAGTTTATCTTCCAGAAAGGCCTGTTGGATACGGCGGCGCTCTTCGGCAGGGAGACCGGCATGGTAGGGAGCGGCTTTTAGGCCGTTCTCTTGGAAAAATTTGGCTAGACTTTCCGTGTGATCGCGCTTTGAAGCGTAGATAACCGCCGGAAGTCCTGCGCTTTTTTGCAAATGTTGCAAGGCCAGCTCCGCTCGTTGTTTTAAGGGCGCTTTTACAGCGGCATATTCTAAGTTCGGTCGATCCAGCGAAAGGCGAGATAACAAGGGATTGCACATTCCCAGGCTGCGGCAGATTTGCTGGGCGGTTTGGCTGTCGGCTGTGGCGGTTACAGCCAGAATAGAACGCGGCTTGAGCACGCGCACCGCTTCGCCTATGCGCATATAGCTGTGACGAAAGTCATTCCCCCATTGAGTTATACAGTGGGCTTCATCCACAGCCATAAGAGAAATGGGAATATGCCTTAGCTGTTCTAGAAAGTAGTAGTTTAATAGGCGTTCTGGTGCTAAGAATAGCATTTTTACTTTGCCGTTGTGCAGTTCCTGGATTATATCGTGGCGCAGATCGGTGCTCTGGCTACTGTTAAGGTAGTGAGCCCAGTTGGCCGAGCGTCGACGCAGTTGCTCCACCTGATCTTCCATTAAGGCAATTAGCGGAGAAATAACAAGAGTGAGCCCGGGCAGTAGCAGAGCTGGTAATTGATAGGTTAGAGATTTGCCGGCGCCGGTCGGCCACAGAGCTAGGACGTCGCGCCCAGCTAAGACGGCTTCAACAACTTCTCTCTGCCCGGGCCTGAAAGCTTCCCGGTTAAACAAAACCTTCAACCAGTATTCCAGTTTGTCCACTTTTTATTCCATCCCGCATGTGCATCGAATTTTACGGCTGTGAACAGAGCTCGCAGCAAGC
>OMRK01000281.1 GCA_900313515.1 uncultured bacterium
AGGTGGTTATCCGCCTCAGCCCATGGCTCCGGGTGGTTATCCGCCCCAGTCGGCTAATCAAGGTGGTTATCCGCCTCAGCCCATGGCCCCCGGTGGTTATTCGTCACCATCGGCTCCTCAAGGTGGTTACCCGCCTCAGCCCGTGGCTACAGGCGGCTATTCACCCCAATCGCCTCAAGGTAGCTATCCGTCTCAGGCTTCTTCCCAAGGTGGTTACCCGTCCCAACCTATGGCCCCTGGTGGCTATCCGCCACAATTACCCCAAGGCGGTTACCCGCCTCAGTCGGCGGTGGGCGGTTACAATGGGGCTCCGCGTACCCCTCAACCTAGGAATTTGCAGCCGCGGGGTGGTTATTCCGTTTCGGAAAATCCTCAAGGTTATCCGCCCCAGGGTGGGCGGCCAGGTGCTCAGCCCGGCGGTTACGTGCGGACACCTCCGCAAGGCGGCGCGGGCCGTTATGATGGAGCTCCCCAAGGTGGGATGACTCCACCTCCTAGTTGGGGGGCCTTACCACCGCAACCATCTGGGCCCGATCCGGTTCAGGGTGGTGGGGTGAGGCGACCGCCGGCCCCGAACGCTCCCGGTCCTTTCAGTAGGCGTTTGGATGATTCTGGCAATGGCAATAACGGAGGATGGTAACTTATGCGCATACAGCTGGAGGTTTTGGGGGGGCCCTTGGATGGCTACATATTCCAGTTTAACAAGCGAGTTCAGATTGGACGTGAGGGTGATGTAGCTCTAAGCATAGACCGTTTCGTAAGTCGCCATCATGCCGTTTTGGAGCCAACGGCCGGTGGTGTGATCTTGGAAGATAAGGGCTCTACTAACGGTACTTTTGTGGCCGGCGAGCGTCTGCATGGCAGTACCACCTTGCATAATGGCGAGGAGTTTATTATCGGGAAAACCTGGTTAGCCATTACCTGGACCTAGTTACTTACGGGGGGACTTTGTGAGATGGTTGGTAGGTGCGGCGTCTGAGCTTTTCGGTTAGACAGAATAAATGGGGGAGCGGTAGACTGAAAACGGATTGCTTTAGGAAACGGTGGGTTGTGGATAGCCCGGTGCTAGCAGTCTTTAGCGTAGTAGATCGCTTTAGTTGGTTGAATGCGGTGTGGCTACAGGTAGAGCGTGATTAGCGGGTCCCCCTTTTTCTGGCCCTTGACAAGATCCGGCAAATTGACTAACATGGCGTAGCCGTAGTTTTAGATAAGCCTCAATAGCTCAGTAGGTAGAGCTCCCGCCTTGTAAGCGGAAGGTCACCGGTTCGAGTCCGGTTCGAGGCTCCACAGAAGTTCCCGCGTCTATGTGTGTTGAGCACCCGTAAGCGAGGGAATTTTTTTTGTAAAAACCGCTGCTTTTTCACCAAGCTATAGCCAATGTCATTTAGTTAGCTTGGTTATCAAATGTCTTTGAACAATAAACTTAATTCTTTTATCAGCTTCTCATCGGAGTGGCATATCGCTTTTTTGTCCTCGGTTGTAAAGGCTAAAACACAAATTTCATTGCCAACGTGATATCCGAAATCTTGGTAAGGCTCGTTGAGCAGTTTTCCCTTGAGACCATAGATATGGTGAGGTTCCTTAAAACGTCCTCCGCCTACCACGCAAGAATTGCCCATGCCAGAGAGTCTCACCCAAACGCCTTCCGGCTGAAGCCCTGTTTTAGTAAGGTACACTAATATATCATCTATGCAGCCAGAATCTCTGCAACTGTCAAGAATAGTTATTCCTCTGGTTTTTTCTACATCATCTGGAGCGGCATAGTGATCCAGAATGGCAATCTTTTTGGCATATCTTGCCTGTAAAGCGCTATCATCGATAACTTCAAATGGCTCATCTTGTACCGCACCGATTCTGATCATCGATTTAATTGTATCATTTCCATCGAAAAATACTGATCCATGTTCGTCTTTACAGCCTGCCGCCAATACTTCAAGCGTCATTCCTGCTTCACAATCTATGTATCCGTACACCAAAGCACAATTGGCTTTTTCTGCACCAGGGAAAAACTTCAAAGCCTTTTTAACGGCCGAACACATTGGGAATAGGCACATGTGTTTATATATGGCTCTAAATCCAGCTTCACTGTACTTCATATTAAACGAATTAGCTCCTTATCAGCAGTTATCTCCACAGCCGAGGCTACAGCTCATATAAATCTAACTAGTTTAAGGGCGGATGGAAGTGTAAATACTATTGGCTATTTACGTTTTTTTTGGCTGTGTTTATATTGGCCTATATGCTATCATAAATGCGTATAAATCGCAAGATCCTCGCATTTGAGACTAAAATGTCCAGAAGTTGTGCTGGATGGTAGGACGCGCTATTGCTCAGTTCGATATTTTTGTTTCAAACTTGAGTAAGCCTTGTACGGCGAAGTTGGCCATTATCCCTAATCCCAGTCCCGCTAGGATGTCACTGGGAAAGTGCACGGCGTTGTAGAGGCGGCTCCAAGCTATACCGATAAGCATAAGCACCGCCAAAGTGCTTAGAAGAACTTTATATAGTGTTTTAATTCTTGTTCGGCTTATGATGATAAGGCAGGCTATCACCAAGGCTGAGGAACTGGTGGTGTGCCCGGAGGGGAAGCTGAAATAGGGTTCACTTACCAGGGGATTAAAAAGTATGGCCTGAGGGCGGGGACGACAGAGCAGAGCCTTGATTATGGCAGATCCCAGGGAAGCTAGGCACAGGCTGAACGTGGCCTGCAGAGCACCCTGCCAAAATTTTTTGATCAAGCAGACTACAGATACAATTACAGCCATCGCCGATAGGGCTAGGCCGTTACCCAGCCAGCTGAAAAAGAAGGCCCAATTGGTTGCGGCTGGAGTTCGCTCTGCACTAAAGTACTGCAAAATAGCATCGTCTAAATGCTGGTAATTCAAATAAAATTTCAAGGCAGCCACCATTATTAGTAACCCAGCTATGATCATAGTCAGATCGAAGGTTAAACTTATGGGCTCGTTCACTGCAGGTGGTGCAGACTCAGGGGAGGTGGAAGTCTCTTTATCGGTTTTCATGGCTTAAGTCAAGATAGGCCGCAGGACTTAGCGGCAAGCAACAGTCAGGCCGCTTGAATCAGCTAGCTCGATGGACGGAATACCCTTACGGAATGGTTCGTGGTAGACAGCAGGCAGGCCACGGGAGTGAGCCCGCCTGCCGGGGTGAGACTACTTAAAAACGGAAGATGATCAAATCTGTTGGCTCATAGCAGGAGCCGCGCAACAGTTTGGGCCGGTTATCTTTGTCACTTTCATGATACAAGCTTTCCACATAAGCTTTAACAGCGGCGTTGGAGGTCAGCTTGTCGGCCTTGTCCTGCCAGAATTTGGCCTTTTCCAGATCGATTGCACCGATCGAACCTTTTTTGTAAATATCACTCAGCTTATACATGGCGGGAATACACCCCAGCTCGGCTGACTTCTCCCAATTTTTAAGCGCCTCCTCAGGAACCTTTTTAGTTCCCAGGCCGCGACTTTGGCATAAAGCGTAATTGTAAAGTGCATTGGGTGAATCGAAAGAGGCGGCCAGCTGGTAATTTTCGCAGGCGGTGCGATAATCCTGACCTCGTCCTAGGCCATAGAAATAACAGTTTCCGGAGTTAGTCAAAGCATCGAGGCTGCCGTCCTGGCCGCCCTGGTAGTAGAGATCAGCGGCTGTCTCCAAATTTTTGGGAGCCAGGCTGCCCGAGGAGTAAATGTTGCCTAAAATATTAGCCGCCTCGCCGCAATGCAAATCTGCACCGTTAATATAGTATTTCATGGCTTTGTTCTTGTTTTTCGGAACTTTTTGGCCCTGCTCGTAATAAGCTCCCAGCACAGCATAAGCGGTGCCGTCTCCCAGTTTAGCTGCCTTTTCATAGAAACTCTCAGCCTTTTTAAAATCTTCCTGAATCCCTAGCCCGAGATCGTAAAGTCGACCTATGCGGGTGTAGCTTTGAGGACATCCCCATTTCCCGCCCTGCTCGTAGTACTTTACGGCCTGGGATCTGTTCTGCTTCATTCCTAAGCCCTGCTCAGCACAGTAACCAAGTTTGTAATAGGCCTTGCCGTTGTTCGTTCCGGCTGCTTTCTTGTACAATTCGATGGCCTTATGTTCATCTTTCTGCGTGCCGTGACCTAGCATGTAGAGATCGGCCAGGTTGACCATAGCGTCGGTATCTCCCTGTCCAGCGGCTTCGCTATAAAGCTTGAAGGCTTTTTGATAATTCTTTTCTGTGCCTTGCCCGGCTTCAATCATTTCGGCTAAAGCATTTTTAGACCTGGGGTCTCCAAAACCAGCTGCCATAGATAGATAGGCTATAGCCTGGCCAAAATCTTTATTGACGCCATTTCCGAAACGGTAGATGGAGCCTATGGCGAACTGGGCCGCCGTATAGCCCAAATTGGCCGCCGTTTTGTACATTAAAATGGCTTCTTTTACGTCGCGGGGACATCCCTTGGCGTTGTACAAGCAGTCGGCGACGACGTAAGCTGCACCACCGTGCCCCAAAGCCGCAGCCTGGCGCAAGAGCTTTAGACCGGCCTGCACATCGTTTTGCTTAAGTAAAGCCTGCCCCTTTTTGTAAAGATTTTCGGCTTCCTCGGTTACCTTATTCTTATTGTCTGCTTTGCCATCTTTATTATCGTTTTTTGCTTCACTTCCACCCTTGGCTTTGTCCTTGGCGTCCTTTTGTTGCTCGCCGTCTTTTGAAGCTTTGTCTTTGGCGTCCTTTTGTGGCTCGCCGCCTTTTGAAGCTTTGTCCTTGGCGTCTTTTTGTGGCTCGCTGCCCTTTTGGGCTTCGTCCTTATTGGTTTGGTCGTTTTCTTTTTTCGGATCCTTTTTGGCGTTTGTCTCATTTTGAGACTGCTCTTTTTTATCTTGAGCAGCGCCTTCAGGTGTGGGCGAGGCTTGCACGGGCAGGCAGTTTATTGCCATAGCTAAGCTCAGGGTGCATAAGGTGCGCAACAGCGCTTTGGATGAGAATACGGACATCTTTCTATTAGGGCCTACGCTTTCTTTGCTTTGCAAAAAGACTTCATACGCAGTGAAATTTACGGAAAGCGTCGGTTATCCCTGCCTTTAAGTTGGGGAGTGAGTCCTCTAAAACGCTGCTGCAAATAGCAGGAAAAGCACTTAAGCTTTCTTAACTGGAAAATCTGTTTTCATTACCTTCAAAGAGAGGTTGCA
>OMRK01000263.1 GCA_900313515.1 uncultured bacterium
AACGCCAATAGTGAGCGCTTGAGAAAAGTTTTACTTGCTTTAGGAATAACGATATCGTGCGCTCCCCTACTTGTCGTAAAAATCGTGCCTTGGTTCGCTTCTGCTTCTAAGTTAGAAACGCTAATCATCCCCTTGGGATTATCTTTTTACACCTTACAGATCGTTGCTTACTTGGCTGATTGCTACAACAAAAAAATCTCCCCCGAAACAAATATTCTGCGTTACGCTCTGTTCATCTCTTTCTTCCCCCAGATTGTACAGGGCCCTATTCCCAGGTACGCTCAACTGGCCAAGCAGTTTGAGGAACCGCATGACCTTTCACCGGATAAGTTTACCCACGGTTTTCAACTTATACTGTGGGGTTATTTCCTCAAATACATGATAGCCGAAAAGGCTGCAATTCCTGTTAACCTCGTATTTGACAACTACACTCAATACGCTGGATTCCAGGTCTTAATTGCCGCTTCTTTGTACAGTATTCAACTTTATACCGATTTCTATTCTTGTGTATGCCTGTGTCGGGGCGTATCACTCCTATTTGGGATAGAGTTGATGGATAATTTCCGCCGTCCCTATTTTTCCTTATCAATGAAAGAACTCTGGGCAAGATGGCATATTACCCTGAGCACTTGGCTCCGTGATTATATTTACATTCCACTGGGAGGAAGTCGCAAAGGCGCCACACGTAAATATCTAAATATTCTGATCGTTTTTCTGGTCAGTGGCTTGTGGCATGGGAATAATTTGTGCTTCATAGTTTGGGGAATTATCCATGCTTTCTATCAGATTTTTGAAGCGGTTACCTTGGAAATTCGCAACGAAGTTTATAACTTCTTGAAGATTGACCAGCAGACAGTTCAGGTTCGTATATTCAAACGGATCATCGTTTTTATATTATCCACATTTGCTTGGATTTTTTTCAGAGCGGGCCATCTTGATGTCGCCTTTACAATGCTCCGTAACATGTTTGCCGATTTTAATCCTTGGGTACTATTTGGTAAATCAAGATTCTCTTTGGGACTGGATGTTCATGACGTCATAGTTTTGTCGGTATCAATGTTTGCACTGCTTATTGTCTCAACCTGCCAAGAACTAAATCTTCCCATTCGAAGAATTTTCTGCCAGCAAAATATTGCCATCAGATGGGCCGTTTATTTCTTTGTTATCACTGCTATTTGGATCTTCGGAGCTTACGGATATGGCTTTAATGCTGCCGACTTTATCTATGGAGGGTTCTAATGAAAGCAAAGGCTGTATTCGTTCTAAAATGTTTGTTCTTTCTCGTAATACTTTTTGTTATCTTACGTTCAGTAAATTCAATTCTGGTACCGCACTATCCAATTAGAACCGCCGAATGGCCATCAACTGGGACTTTTTACCAGTTTTACAAGATGAAAAAGAATAGTATAGATGTCCTTTTTATTGGAAGCAGCGTTGCGGTAAACAATTTCATACCGCAGCAAATATATAACGATCACGGAATATGTAGTTACAATTTATCAAGCGAACAGCAAAGTGTCATGTTGAGTTATTATTGGCTTAAAGAGGCACTTAGGTATCAAAAGCCCAAGATGGTGGTTCTTGAAGGTTTATTTTTGATGAATTTCTCAAGAAAAAACTTCGAAATCATCAACACAACCGAAGGGCTTACTAGAAAAACTATCGATCCTATGCGGCTGTCGTCGGTAAAGGTTCAAGCGGTTAACGATATTTGTGAACGCGACAAAAATCAAGACCCCTCAAGTTACTTCTTTAAAAATATACGGTACCATACCCGTTGGAAATCTCTTAATGATGTAGATTTCCTTCCAATTAATGAAAACTACTACCCAAATTTGTACGGATGGGTTCCCGGTTTAGAAAAAGGTGAAAAAGATAAAAAAGTAAAATTTGAGCCGATCATTGAGAGTGACAAATGTACTCCTTTTGAACTTAGAACGGATATGGTTGAGTACTTTGAAAAGATGGTTGCGTTATGCAAAGAGAACGATATTAAGCTTGTTCTCGTAAAAATAGCCAATACTGATTTTAAAGAAGATAAAAATTATGCATATCGTCAACTAGCAAAAAGAAATAATGTAGATTTTTACGATTTCAACGAGGAAAGCCTTTATCATCAGCTAAAAGTTGGCAAAGGCGAAAATGTATTACACCACGGAAATTTGCAAGGTAATCTGAAGAATTCTGCGTTAATGGGAAAAATTCTCAAGACTAAGTATAATTTGCCCTCTCGTTCTGACGATCAGTATGAAAAAACGAAATCTATATATCAGCATGTTTGTAATAGCTTTTCTCTTGATAAAATAAACGATTTTAATACTTATATCCGAGCAATTAACGACCCGCTATTTATCACATTTATTTCGGCTAAAGATGAGATAAGTAGATCTAAAAATAAGGATTACCGCCGTGTTTATATCAAAGTTCTAGGCAAAGATATTAAATGGGAAACGGGTTGTGAAAAAGCCTCTCCTGAAAAGGGAACCTATCTTGCTGTTGTAGGTAAAGATATTATAGGTGAAAAAGGCTCGGATCCGACTAAACTAGATGGTCATTTTGATCATATGAGAAACCACTTTTCCATGTTGAGCGAAGGGGGCAAAGATGTGAAAAGTTCTGAGAGTTCGATAATTATAAACGAACAAGAATATTCGAAAAATAAACGAGGACTAAACTTTGTCGTCTTCGATCTGGTTAGAAACCGAGTCGTGGACAGTGTTCGCTTTGATACTCGTTATAGGAAACCAAGAGCCTCAAGGTAGGTGTAGAACGCAGATGCCGCTGACTTTTGCTCCACAAGAGCCAGCGGTAAGTCGCTCTATTGACTCACAGATTACCGAGTCGTCTTGAGTTTGGCGATTGAGGATAGAACAAAAATTGAGGCCGACAGGTGAGTTTACATCGGTATACCCGAAAGCCTCCAGGCCAGTCTAGTCCTCGTAGCCGTTGGGGTGTTCCTTCTTCCAGGCCCAGGCTGAGCTTACCAGATCTTTTATGTTATCGTATTTTGGCTTCCATCCCAGCTCACGGCAAACCTTATCGGAGGAAGCGGTCAAAAAGGCCGGATCGCCGGGACGGCGGGCTTGCTCAACCACTTTAAAGTCGATACCGGTAACCTCTCGAACTGCCTCGATCACCTCGCGCACCGAGAACCCGTGACCGCTGCCCAAATTGTAAACCAAATCTCCATCCCCCTTAACGACACTTCCAGAATTTTCCAAGGCCTCCAAAGCCAGTATATGAGCCTGAGCTAGATCCAAAATATGAACATAATCGCGCACACAGGTGCCGTCTGGCGTGTCGTAGTCCGTGCCAAAAATGGCAATATGCGGACGCTGCCCCAAAGCAGCCTGCAAAACCAAAGGAATAAGGTGACTCTCCGGATGATGATCTTCACCGCGCTCGGGCGTGTTGCCGGCAGCGTTGAAATAGCGCAAACGAGCCGTCTTAAAGCCGTGTATATCTCTAAACCAACCGAGCATGCGCTCCACTAAAAGCTTAGACTCACCGTAAGCATTGATTGGCTTTAAGGATTCCTCTTCGGTGATGGGAATTTTCAAGGGATTTCCGTAAACAGCGGCTGTGGAGGAAAATATCAAGTTCTTAACCTCGGCCTTCACCATGGCCCGCATTATAGAGAGCGCCCCAAAACTGTTGTTGTGGAAAAATAAACCCGGATCGCGCATCGATTCGCCCGCTTCGATAAAGGCAGCAAAATGCAAAACGGCTTTGACTTCGTACTGGCGCATAATTTCTGTCATATGCGCTGTATTCTGCACGTCGTCTTCAACAACTATGGCCTCTTTAGGCAAAGCCGCCCTGTGGCCATGGCAGAAATTGTCCACAACGACTACCTCGCGGCCAGTCTTTAAAAGCTCAGCACATACCGTGCTACCAATATATCCCGCTCCACCCGTAACTAAAACTGTCTCTCTATACATAGCCGCTTACACCACCGTTTTTTACGTACAGTCGCCCTGGCACAACCAACGATACTGAGCCGAATTTTTTAGCCATAGAAACTGCAGGGCGAGTCATTCGCAATGAATGCAAAATAATCCCACCGCTTAAATGTATAATTGGCAGTTTCACCTCCTCAAAAGTTTATCTCCCCATTTAACTGCGCTGAATTTTCCTCAAAGCAGGAAGCCCAGCTCGGCAGACAAAAAACATAAACTATGTTTAAGCCCAATTTTTTCAACACTTTGGCCCTAACCTGTGCTTTAGCTTCGCCCTTGGTGACTAGTTTTGCAGTACAGGCTGCTCCCGGCGGCCTCCCCGCCGATCTTCACGCTTCCCAAGAAGCCCAAACACCTGCTGGTCAATCAGCAACCAGCATATTAGCTGCCAACCCCGCCCAAAACAATGCGCCTGGCAGCAAAAACTCTCTAACCACTGGCGAGAACATCAACCAGCAAGCCAGCAAATCGAAAAATGCTGCCAACGGCATGTTCTTAAACACGGCCAGCGGCATAGCTAAGCCTACCGATTTCAGCGAAACCATCCACGGCGTGAAGGTAGCCGATCCTTACCGCTATATGGAAAATATCGACAGCCCCCAGGTTAAGGCCTGGATCGCCTTGCAGCGCAATAAGACGGAACGCTACATGAGCGAGGTGCCCAACCGTGTGGCCATTCGCAATTATCTTAAAAAACTACAGGATTATCCCCGCTTTGGCGCCCCCTTCCGTGAAGCTAACCACTGGTTCTACTTCTACAATAGCGGACTACAGAACCAGAGCGTCCTCTACATGACCGATTCTCCTCAGAGCGAAGGCCAGGCTATTCTCGATCCCAATACCTTCTCCAAAGATGGAACTGCTGCTCTAACTGATACCGTACCCAGCCCCGATGGCCGTTATTTGGCCTTCTCAGTGGCTCAATCCGGCTCCGATTGGAACAGCATTCAGGTGTTAGATTTACAGACCAAAAAGAACACTCAGGACAGGGTGGATTGGGTGAAATTCTCCAATATTGTCTGGGATGCAAACTGCTCCGGATTTTATTACAGCCGATATCCTGCCCCCAAGGAAAGCTCGGAAACTCTAGCTGGCGTAAACGAAGGCCATGCCCTCTATTTCCACCGCCTGGGTACGTCTCAAGACGAGGATGAGCTAATTTTCGATAACCCCGACAATCCCAATATCTCTATTTACGCTAGCCGTAGTGAAGATTGTCGGTGGCTCTGCCTGGAAATTGCTCAATCCCACAACAAAAACACAGCCCTCCTGGTCAAGGATACCTCCAGCCCCAACACCCATTTCCTACATCTTCCCAACGCCTTCGAGGCCAAATTCTCGCCGGTAGCTATAAAGGATGGCGTCCTTTACGCCATCACCAACTACAAGGCCCCCAACAGCCGTCTAGTTAAGGTAAAACTCACTAACAACATCATTAACACTCCCTGGGAGGAAGTCATCCCCCAAGCTAAGGAATCACTCGAGGGCATCTCCTGCGTGGGAGGTCATTTCTTTGCTAACTACCTCCAAGATGCCGCCAGCAAGGTTTTGGAGTACGACTTAGATGGGAAGCAGATCCGTCAAGTCCAACTCCCCGGTTTGGGTAGTGTCGGCTCATTCTCCGGTAAACTTGGTGACACCACCGCTTACTACAGTTACACCAGTTTTAACACCCCATCGGTTATCTACGCTTACGATATCCCCAGCGGCCAAAGCACTATCTGGCATAAGCCGAACCTAAGCTTCGATCCAGACGATTTTGTAACCAAGCAGGTTTTCGTGCCCAGCACAGACGGCGCCAAGGTCCCCCTCTTCATCACTCATCGTCGAGATCTGAAAATAAATGGAGACACACCCACCCTGCTTTACGGGTATGGTGGCTTCTCCATAAGCATGACCCCTTACTTCTCAACCCGTACCATGACCTGGATGCAGATGGGTGGTATTTACGCCCAAGCTAGCCTGCGCGGTGGTTCAGAATACGGTGAATCCTGGCATATTGCCGGTACCAGGACCCAGAAACAGCACACCTTTGACGATTTTATCAACTGTGCTCAGTGGCTTATCGATAACAAATACACCAAGCCCTCTCGCTTGGCCATTAACGGCGGCAGCAACGGTGGCCTTCTGGTGGGTGCTTGCTTAAATCAGCGTCCCGATCTTTTCGGAGCGGCCGTGCCCCAGGTGGGTGTTATGGACATGCTGCGCTTCCACAAGTTTACCATCGGCCGCCATTGGGTTGGTGATTATGGAGATGTAGATAAGGAAGCTGAGTTCAAGACTCTTTACAAGATCTCGCCTTACCACAACATCAAACCGGGCACTAAATATCCGGCCACTCTTATCACAACCGGCGATCACGACGACCGCGTCTTCCCGGCTCACAGCTTCAAATACGCGGCTGCTCTCCAGGCAGCTCAGGCTGGAGATGCACCTATTCTCATTCGCATCGAAACCAAGGCTGGCCACGGCGCCGGTAAGCCCATTGCCAAGCGCTTGGATGAAAATGCCGATATTCTGTCCTTCATCGCTAAAGCTCTAGGGATGAAAGATGTGGGCATAGTGAACCGTAAGTAACTAGTAGCCAGAACTAATGAACTCTGCCTAGGCGCAGCAGATGCAGCCGTGCCCCAGGCAGAGGCCACTGGCCAAAGAGTG
>OMRK01000130.1 GCA_900313515.1 uncultured bacterium
CGTCAGCGGGAACGTACTGATGCAGGGGGGAGCTTTAAGGATACACGCCAGGCTCCTATAAGCCGGGCAACTCCCATGGTTTTCACGTTGCGTTTTTTTGCGAGCCCAGGGCAAGATCAGCCCTCATGGTCGGAGCTGTCCCTTTTTCTCAGTAGCATAGATCATATGCTTTTGCTCCCCCAGGTGCAGGGTAACAATCCAGAATATGAATACTATAACGTCGACACCCGCGCCTATGCCCGTTTCACTGGTTATGTTACTGACAATCCCGAAGATATAGGCTTAGTTTTTGAACTGAACTTGCCTTGTCCACACGTTTTGGCTATGGAATGTTTGGTGCTTCCTATAGCTTTGGCTCGTGAATTTTCCCTGCGTCTGGAGTACCGCCCATGGGCTCAGGACACCGACGAAGCTGAGCCATACGGTTATGCGAATGAGGCTCTCTACAGCAGCAATAATCCCCAGCTTGAGCCTTTGATGGGAGTTTGGCGCGTGGCTTGCGATAAGGCCAGACATATTTGGGAATGCGTGCATGGCGATTCACCGCAATACCGTCGCTCTTTTTTAGAATGGGTTTGGGAATACCGCAATATGGCTGCGACGCTACGCAATCGTTATACCAGGGGAACGAAGAAATATCTCTACAACAGCCCAGAATTCTACCAAAGCAGGGATGATGGTCGAGTTTTTACTCTTTACGATTGGCGGGAAGGCAAGCCGGCCGTGTTCCCCGTGGTGGACCGTATTCGCCTTTCTGATTGGCCAATTCCGGCCCTTAACGGCAGGATGATCGATGCCAGGGCCTTCTTTGCCCAAGGAAAGGAGTGGCTCAAAAAAATGGCAGTTCCCATAAAGCACTACGTCACCAGAGATTCGCTTGATTGTGCCAAACTCAGTCAGTTGCTTATGCAAATGCCCGATCTGGCTCCTAGCGAATACGATAGAGTGCCTTATCAATGGGTAGAAGACATCTAGGCGGTGGTTATGGGTGATTCCGTTTATTTCTTGGAGGCTATTCTTTTGGGGCTGATTGAGGGGCTTACCGAGTTCTTGCCCATTTCCTCGTCGGCCCATCTGCTAATTCTGCCGACTCTGTTCAAGTTGCCCTATTTTGGCAAGGCTTTTGATATAGCCCTACACGGCGGGGCCTTGGCCGCTGTCATTTTTTATAAATGGGAGCTGCTGGTGCAGATAGGCACGGCTTTTAGAAATTATGCTCGAGCCTGCTGGGTTAAAGGAGCTATGGTTGCCTGGAAAGATTTCGGCGATCCTCATTTGAGTTTAGGAGTGGTCGCCTTGGTGGGGGCTGTGCCGGTGGCTTTGGCAGGATTTTGTTTGGAGTATGCTGTTCAAGCCTATTTTCACAGCATGTTGTTTGTGGCCCTTATGCTGGTGGTCTTTGCCTGGATCATGGAGAGGGCCGACCGGGAAGGTGGGCAAAACAAGGAAATGGCGGATTTGGGCGTTCGAGATGCTTTAAAAATAGGTCTAGCCCAGATTTTAGCCATTTTTCCGGGGGTATCTCGCTCTGGAATTGTCCTTTCTGCGGCTCGGTTTTTAAATATTGGGCGTTCCGACGCCGCCTTGGTCTCTTTGACAACTGCCTTGCCGGTCGTGGGAGGCGCCTTTCTGGTTAAGCTGTTTAAAGGCTTCGATCAACTTAGTGCTTTAGCCAGTTGGGATAGTTACTACTTGCTTTTGCTGGTGTGCGGAGTGACTACGGCTTTTTGGTCGGGCCTGGCCGGTATCGTCATTTTGGAACAGGTTATGAGTAAGAGCAACCTTAGGCCTTTTGCCATTTACAGAACAGCTTTGGCCGTTGTTCTTGTGGTCTTTTGGCTGATTAAGCCTTGAGAATTCTAGTGGGGACAGCCCGGAAATATTGGCTATGAGACAGTATCTTGAATTGGTAAAAAAAATTTATAATGAAGGTAGTGTGCGTTGTGACCGTACGGGTACGGGCACTAAGAGCATTTTTGGCTATCAGATGCGTTTTAATCTGGAGGAAGGCTTTCCGGCCGTTACCACCAAGAAGCTTTTTTTGAGATCGGTAATTTACGAGCTTTTGTGGTTTCTGCAGGGGAGTTCCAATATTGCTTATCTCAAAGAACATAATGTTCATATTTGGGATGAATGGGCCAATGATAAGGGGGAATTGGGGCCGGTGTATGGAGTGCAGTGGCGCTCATGGCCCGGCGCCAACGGTCGAGTTGTGGATCAGATTGCCGAGGTTATTAAGCTTATAAAAACGGAGCCTTATTCTCGTCGCCTTATTGTCAATGCCTGGAATGTTGGAGACTTGCAAGAGATGGCTCTGCCGCCGTGTCACGCGCTCTTCCAGTTCTATGTAAACGGGGATAAGCTCTCCTGTCAGCTTTACCAGCGTAGCGGTGATGTCTTTTTGGGGGTTCCTTTCAATATAGCCTCTTATGCGCTTTTAACCATGATGATAGCTCAAGTTTGTGGCCTTAAATTGGGCGAGTTCGTGCATACCTTGGGAGATGCCCACCTTTACTTGAATCATATGAGTCAGGTTGAGGAGCTACTTGGACGTAAACCTTATCCTCTTCCTACCATGCACATAAATCCGGAACGTCTTAATATAGACGAGTTTGTGTTTGAAGATTTCCAGCTGGAGAACTATCGGTGCCACCCGGCTTTGAGGGCTCCCATTTCGGTTTAGCTTTCTATAGTTTATTTTTTTTAATGTGGCGCCACCGGACAAAATAGTAGGATAGTTATTAAAGTCTTCGCGAGCTCTTTACCTGGGGGGGAGCGCCGTCCGAAAAAGCGCCGTTGTAATATTGCTGGCTACTGCTTCTCTGTGAACTTGAAACTGTTTCCGGAGCGCTGCTTGCTCGTTCTACCTGCAGAAATTTATGCTCATGAAGCTCGTCTTTAGGACGAGACTGCATGATACCTCTGCTAATTAGGGCTATGATAGCTCCCAATAATAGTATTGCTACAGGTACGGGAAAAACGGAAGAAAGTATGACCGCTGCTATGACTATGACATCTTCAGAAATCTCGTAAGACAGCGGGCTGGATTTCTTGAAACCACTCTTGGCTGAATAACTGGCTTGGGCCGTTCGCTGGGAAGATGTGGTTGCATATATGGTGGGATTTAACATGCTGTAGTTGAGGTAGCGGCGTCGCATAACCAGCAAGGGGCCTCCTACGGCTACACTGATCAGAAGAGATATGGTGAATCTGGTTGCCATATGGTCAGAAGTTACTACCGATAGGCAACAGAAAACAGCGGCCAAAGGTCGCACAATCAACATGACTATTCCTACGGGCAGGTAGGGGATGGGGGATAGGTTGTCAATAATCTCTATGATCGAGGCCATTCCCAAGCATAAAAGTCCAGCATCGGAAAAGAGCATGTTAGTGTATGGTGTATCGAAGAGGGGAATATTCCAACCGAGGCGATGGAGCAGGCACAGTATAAATAAGGTTAGGAAGGTTTTTAAACTGGCACAGATCGTCAAGCATAGGGCGGCTGCCAGACTTTGAAGCACAAACATTTTTTGATACCTGCAGAGAAAATTAAAATTGCGTGGACGAACACCTTTTATTGAGTGCAGCAGAATTGCCCTGCCTTTTTTTTTAACCTATCTTCTGAATTATCATGTCCTGAGTGTGGCCGCCCTCGATTCATTGATCTGCCATTCAGGGCTGAGATGTTGCTGATAGCTTGAGTTTGGTTTCTCATAGGCTCAGTAGCATGCCCTCTACTTTTTGTCTTCAACAACTGATCTACAGGCGCCCTGTCGTAGACTTTTTGGACAGTGCTTAATTGGCTTGAGCCTTCATGCCTGTTCCGGCACGAAAGATAAACAAGCGCCAGAACCCAGTTGTGTTAGCAGGCTGTCAACTGAAAATATCCCCTGCCAGAAGTTTTTAGGCGACGTTTGGCTTATCTAGGGGGCAGATCCGACAGGATCATTCATTGTTAAAAAGCGTTGCGTACGTGCTGTAGCTTCATGTAAGGGGCGGTGCCGCTTATACCAATAACATCGAAACGGAATTGCTTTTGACTAGGCTTCTCCAGGGCTATGTAGGCTTCACCTAGGCGGCGGAGCTTGCGCTGTTTTGTTGGAGTTACGGCCTCCAGAGAACTTCCAAAACGATTGCTACCTCGCCATTTTACCTCTATAAAAACCAGACAAGCACCATCTATGGCTACAATATCCAGCTCTCCAAAGATTGAACCTGAATTTTTCATCTGACCAGAATTACAACGGTGAACTGGTGTACCTTTGGAGCTAGATCTGTGCTCATGGAAGGTGTAGTTAACGGCAACCACACGCATTCCTTGGTTTTTTACGTACGCTAGAGCTAAACGCTCGCCGTAACCACCCAGAAAATGATTGTCCTTTTTGTGAGACATATCCATTTTTCCCTCCCCCCTTTTTTTTCGGTATGTTCTCTGGTGCGTTAGTAGTCTGTCTCGGTTCGTTCTGTTGGCTCATTCTATAGGGATTTGCCTGCAAAAGGCAAGGTCAAAACTTTGTCTGTAAGGCCCAAATAAAAGGGAAGAGTCTTTTTTTAACAAAGTTGAAGCCATGTTTGCTATGATGCCTTTTCAAGAGACTTCTGACTCCAGAGCCGGAAATGGCGGACAGGCAGGTGATTTACTACCCGATGTCGCTGCTTCACCCACGGTATGGCCAGCCCGCTTCAATGTGGAGAAGCGTGCTGGAACTTTTAGGGCCTATATCGGTCGCTACTTGCCGGCTTTTCTTTTGGTCGGTCTAATTGGTTTGGGGCTTCCCGCCTGTTCCGGCACGAAAGATAAACAAGCACCAGAACCGGTAACGGTTTCAACTTCCTCGGCTAAGACTGAAAAGCAAGAGACTGAAGATAACTTCGCTGTCAGTGAATCGCCCTATGTTCAGGGCCGTTCCCTGCTGCAGGATTATTACGGAAATAAGTATGGCGCAAAGGAACGCAACGCTGTCACAAAGGGCGTTAAGGAGCTTTTGCCCAATTACGATGCCGAACAGGCCAAAGAGGCCATTGACACTATATTAGGTTATCACTACGTGGTCTACCATGTTACGACTCGCCATGATCTTACAAACAACCATGCGGTAGCTCGCCAGGTGGAGAGCCAACTGCGCACTATTTGCGTTACCTTAAATGTGCCATTTGAGGCCATGTTGGCGGTTGTCAGCTGGGAAAATTCTGGAGATACTTCTAAGGTTTCCTATGCTAATGCTGCTGGATTAGGACAGATGACTCCAGGAGCGGTAGAAATGGCCCACCATTACGGCGCTAGGAAGGCTAAAGAGTGGCGCCTTGAGGCGGCTCGTTTGCGTACATCTGGGCTTCGTGATGATAAGACCAGAGCTGAGCGTCTGGAACGTGCTGCCAAGATGGCCGATGCGGAAAAGCGTCACTTAGACGCAGTGGAGAAAAATAAGGTCAGTGATGAGCGTCTTATTGTAGCTTGTAATTTAGAGGATACTGTCCTCTTTTTCAAATATCTGCTGGAACGGTACAGCGGACGTGTGGATCTGGCCATCTCTGCTTATCATAACGGCTTTGCCAACAACGATGATATTATCTATTCCTACCTGCGTCACGAAAAGAAATTGGATATAAGCGCTGAGCTCGATCCTAGTCGAATGAGTTTGAAGGATGCGTTGGAATTGTATGATATCAAATACATTGATCTTTGGAATTCGCGCTTTACGCGTGAGATTCTGTGCGGATTGCGCACTGTTTACGGTGAGAAGGTCAATGATGAAAACGCTAGCTTAGCTATGGGCGATGAATCGGACCTCTATCCCTGGAAGGTTATAGCTTCTTACGTAGGTTTCAGTTCCGGTGAAGGCTTTGTTCGTTCCATGCAGGAGCGTTATTCTGGTGGCCTAGATCTTTGCGAGGTGCGAGGATTGCCAGCCTACGAGTCGCAAGCAGATTTAACCAAAGCTATGGAGGGTGGCTTCCTCTGTGCTTTAGATCCAACGCAATACAAGAATTTTGGTGTGGATTCAGCTCCGGCCGAGAAGGTCTCTGTTTCTGTTAGCCAGGCTAAAGCAGCCGACAAAGCCAATGCTGATGGTAAGGCCATCAAGGAAAAACCGACCGTTATTGTCCCC
>OMRK01000206.1 GCA_900313515.1 uncultured bacterium
ACTCCAGATAAACCGTTGATGAAGAGTAAGTAGGCTCTGTCCCTTCTTCCAGAGAGAGTCGCCGATGGTGTGATGGCGGTGGAGAATATAGAGGTGAATGGACTTCGGAGGGCGATCAGAACGAGTTTTCGAGCTCTAGTATGTGAGACGGGGCATGACTCCCCGTAAAAAAAGGTCTGCATATGTTAGTATGCGTAAAGTGGGCGCTACATTTGCGCCAAGCCGGGTGGCACCGCAGGAGTTATTTCCTGTCCCAGCATTTGGTTTAATTTGCAGGGACAGATTTTTTTTGTCTTTTTTGAGGATCTGCTCTGCGGTTGTTATGAAAGGAATATTATTATGAGTGAGATTCCCTACAAGATTTACTTGAATGAGAGTGAAATGCCCAAGGCTTGGTACAATTTGCGTGCTGATATGGTTCACAAGCCTGCTCCACTTCTTAATCCTGCCACTTTAGAGCCCATGACTGCTCAGGAGTTGGGTGGTGTCTTTTGTGAAGAGTTAGTCAAGCAAGAATTGGATGACACTACACCTTATTACGAAATTCCTCAAGAGATACGCGATTTCTATAAAATGTATCGTCCTTCTCCACTGGTGCGTGCCTATTGCTTGGAGAAAAAGTTACAGACTCCGGCCAAGATATATTACAAATTTGAGGGCAATAACACCAGCGGAAGTCACAAACTCAATTCGGCTATCGCTCAGGCTTATTACGCAAAAAAACAGGGGTTGAAGGGTGTTACAACCGAGACTGGAGCAGGCCAGTGGGGTACGGCTCTCTCTATGGCTTGTGCCTATTTAGGGTTGGATTGTAAGGTCTTCATGGTGAAGGTCTCTTACGAACAAAAGCCTTTCCGTCGTGAGGTTATGCGTACGTACGGAGCTTCAGTTACACCTTCTCCTTCTAATGAAACACAAGTGGGACGGAAGATTTTGGCCGAACATCCCGACACCACTGGAAGTTTGGGCTGTGCTATTTCCGAGGCCGTAGAGGTAGCGGTAACCAATCCCGGTTATCGTTACGTGCTGGGAAGTGTTCTCAATCAAGTACTGCTCCATCAGTCGGTTATAGGTTTAGAAGCCAAGATGGCCATGGATAAGTATGGTATTAAGCCTGATGTGATTATCGGTTGTGCTGGTGGCGGCTCTAATTTAGGTGGATTGATCGCACCGTTTATGGGCGAAAAATTGCGCGGCGAGGCCGATTATCGCATTGTGGCCGTAGAACCTGCCTCTTGTCCCAGTTTTACCCGAGGGACCTTCGCCTATGATTTCTGCGATACGGGTAACATCTGTCCTTTGGCCAAAATGTACACTTTGGGCTCAAGCTTCATTCCTTCGGCTAACCATGCGGGCGGTTTGCGCTTCCATGGCATGAGTACTACTTTGTCCCAGCTCTATCACGATGGATTCATGGAGGCCGTATCTGTCGTTCAGACCGATGTCTTCGAGGCAGCTCAGACTTTTGCCAGAGTTGAGGGTATCTTGCCCGCTCCTGAGAGTTCTCACGCCATTTTGGCGGCCATGAATGAAGCTATTCGCTGTCGTGAGTCTGGCGAAGAGAAGACTATTCTCTTTGGCCTGACTGGTACGGGATATTTCGATTTAGTGGCTTACAAGCAATTTAATGACGGTACTATGAGCGATTATATACCCACAGATGAGGATCTTCAGGTATCGATCTCTAAACTTCCTAAAGTGGATAAGTAGTTAAACCTAATTGGAACGGCCGCCCTGTGTCCCCTTAGTAAAAGCGAGGGAGCACGCGGCGGCTTTCTTATTGTACGAAGGCGTTGCGCCTGTTCTTGGGAACAATTTCGTTGGCTTGATTGGGGCCTATGGTTACGGGTGGCTTGGGGAAAGCTTTAAGACTAAATTGGAAATAAAGCTCATTTTGAACGCTCCGATAAACTAGGCTGGTGATCCAGTCGTGTGCTTCGTAGTCCAGTTGATAGTCCTGGTAAGTGAAGCGGTTGTTGACTAGATCGTAAACGCTCCAGTGGCTTACTGCTAGTTCGGGAGTGAGATGGAAGCGCAGGTTGGTATCTAAATTTCGCCAGCGGCGGCTCATGGGATCGTAGCCAGCTCCGGCGCCTAACAGGAACTTTTCGCTGGGCCTAAAGAGCAGACGCGGAGTCACGTTGTGAAACTTATCGGTTTTGAAGTTGTATCCACTGACTACTGCGAAATTAAAGACATCATCTTTGAAGAACTCAATGCCTCCAGTAATATTTTCGTAACCATGAGTTAAATCGTACTGAAGGGGAGTTTCACCTTGGGGAGAGAGCCAATTATAATCTAGGCGCAGTGTGCCCACGTCGCCTAATTCTTGTAGCCAGCCCAAACGGGCGGCCAGGGAATACATGTTCTGCCCATTGCCGTAGAAGAGTTGCCTAAATCCCGCTCCGGCCAAGAATCGTCCCGAACCGTACTCAAAGGATTGATCGGGAATCTGAATGCGCAGATCGCAGCGGTTGGTGGAATAATTGCTGGGCATCTCCGTAACATGGCCTAAGCCTACCGAGGCAAAAACGGGAACATCGCCTATAAAAATAGGATGAGAACGCAGGGTGAACTCTGGATTGCGGTTTAGGCAATAGTTGGTGTCTCCGGTGGTGTTCTCCATATAGAGCTCGCTATCAAAAAGCTCGCCGGTGTGGCGCAGGCCTCCGTAATAGTGAAAGCGCTGAGCTGTGCGGTAGGAAGTAGCAATGGTGGAAAGCTCAGCCTTCCAGGTGGTGGAGAGTTCTGGGGTGAGCTGTAGATCGTAGTAGAGGCGCCAGGTAGTGTTGCGGTTTTCGCTGCCTTTGGTGTTGTAGTTGTGAGAGAAGCGCAGATCGTTTTTCTCATCTATATGCTGAAAATTGAAAAGCGAGTTTATCCTGCCTTCGTTGGTGAATCCGGGGGTTTCAGAACGGTTGGAGCTGAAGTCCCATGAAGCTTTAGTTTCATCATCAAATTGATAAAAGATGCTGCTGGAAAGATCATAACGTGAACTAATCTTATCTCCATTTAGGCGGTAGTAATATAGACTACCGTTGCCCTTATTCCCAATGGTGTAGTAGTGCCTTATGCCGGTACCGATGCCCGTTTTGCTGTAATAATCTAAGAGAATCTCACCGTAATTATTGTTGTCAAAAACGTAGTCAATGGAGTTGCGGGCAAACCAACCGTCTACCGAATTGCTGCCAATACGGGGAATGACGGTGGAGCGGGTGCGACGCTTATTGTCCAGGGAAATGTTGAGAGTGGGCGTGGTGTAAATATGGGTATCGTGTATTAAAACTGAGGCGTTGGAGGCTATCAGCTTGTCTTCAGGATAGATTTCCACGTACTTGGATTTAAATTTGAAGTCTAGATCATCGGCAGGCTTATCGCAGGTGGTAAAGGTGGCTTCGCTTAAGATCATCTTTTCTCGAGTCCACTGCAAAGTATCGGCCCAGAAGAATAGGTCACCTTCCAGTGAGGAATCAGCGCTGGAAAAATCGCGGCCCTGACCGGTCACGTTGTGCATGACGGCAATTTGACTGTTCGGATCGTAGGTGAGCCAGTCGGCGGCTACAAAGCTGCTGTTCCAGTAGAGTACGCATTCACCGGAGGCTGTAATGCGACCAGTAGTTCTATCCAAAACCAGGTGATTGCAGAGCATGCGGGAGCCCATTACGTCAATGGAAGCATTGCCACTGGCCTCTATGGAATCCTCGGTTACTAAAACCTTATCGGCCATAAGATGAACCGGCATGCCGTTGGCGATTAGTGGCTCAGAGTCCTCGCTGGTGCCTCTGGATATGTTGCCATTGTCAGAAACATTGGTCTCTTCGCTAGTAGCTTGCTCATTTTCAAGCTGACTATCCTGGAAAGCGCTTACGCAAGGCCCACAGCCATCATTTAAATTCACAGTAAAATTTGAATTGTGATTTTGATCTGCAGAGAACCTCTCGTTGCTTTGATCATAGAAATAACCGTAATTTCCGACAAAACGGCCTAAACTAGGAGTATTATAAGAATTTTCTTTTAATTTTTTTATTCTATCGCTTAGATCATTTGTTCTTTCCATAAATGAACTGGGCTGGGAATAGCCGCTACTCTGCCATGGCGAAGACGCAGAATAATCGGAGGGATCTTGGGCCCAGGCGGCAGTGGAATAGCTTGCCAAACCGAGTAAGCCGCCGGCCAGCAGAAGCGTTAGTCGCCGGAGGCAGGTGGAAAAGCCATGACGCCGGCCAGTTGTCGTATGACTGCTAGAAACAGAGACCGACGAAATAGGCTGGCCAGCTGACGACCCACAGCGGCTCCGTTTTAAAGAGGCGACAGGCATCACAGAGCTACTGACAACTGATTGAGAGGTGGGCAGCTGGGAAAACGACTGGGAAGTTGGTGGCGGAAAGTCTGGAAGCTGAGAATTTGTTGGCCACGAAATCGTCCTGTCGTCCATATGTAAGCCTAAATCCACACGCAAAGCTTAGTTATTCACCGTTACTTCAAAAGTATCTATATCGAAATTCGTATAGGGAAAGTCGGTGTCTAGATCGTTGCGCATAATCCAATCATTTAAATTGTCGTTGGGATAGAAGGAAGGAATGGGAGAAATGATTCCGGTGAACTTGTCGATGTTAAGGGTGCTGAGGCTGTTGGTATTGAGGCTATCGCCCATATGATCGAGGACACGACCTAGATAAGCATCGCTAGTGTTGTCGGTTGTTACGGGTTGAGCGGAGAAAGTGGAATTAACTATGTACTGGTTGAGATAGATGTTGGAGTCGTATGGGTCCAAGGTGATGTTCAAGGTGCGACCATCTGAGCTTATAGACCCCTCGGGATTCAAGCTACCTACTTGATAGAAGGTGAAACCGGCGTTGGGAAGATTGGCCTGGCGCGTAAACCAATCGAAATTTATGCCGTCAAAGCGAATAAAATCGGTGAAGGTGTCAGAATCGGTAACTTCTATGGGCCGACCTTCAGAGTTAAGTAGAATGGCATAGCAACCCCGACCTTCGGTGTCGATACGACCGTTAGGATTAACAGTTAGGCTGAAACGTAGGAATCTTCCGCCTCCACCGGTGTAGGTGACATTGCCGCCGGAATCGCTGGCACAGCCACCTAGACATAATACCGCCACTCCCAGGGTGCAGGCTACTAGACCGGCCCAGGCCGAGACCAGAACTTTACCAGACATAAACTTCCAACATTTCCTCTTAAAAGATTGTTCAGCAGGCATTTGCCGCTAATTTAGCTCTAAAGCCGGCTACACTTCGCAATAACCGGCTGATTCCATTTTTTTAGTTTTGCGGCAAAGCAATTCTGCAAAAGTCTGCTTTCAACCAACTGAAAAAAAGCAGGAGCGGTTTCTTAGTTAGGGGAAAGGGGCGCCGTTTCTGTCGGCTAATTTTGAACTGTGCTCTCAATATTGGGACGCTAACCCGAGAATTAATTTGAGTTGCGATCTTAAGGTCGGGGGAGACCTTGGCCATGTGTAGGCCAAACTTAATGATTGTAGTTTTATCGGTCAGAGTGCGAATCAACAAAGGTAGGACAGCTGGCAAGAGAGGTTTTTTTAGGTCATGGATACGGAAGAGACGGAAAAGGGTAAAGATAAATACACGTTACTTCTCACTGGCTATTGGGCGGCATTAGTGGCCGGGCTCATCTCCGGCGTGTTGCTTACGCTGTGTCTGCCATTTCTGCGTCTGTGGCCCCTGGTCTTTTTGGCTTTAAGTCCATTTTTGGCTTATTTAGCCTGGAGCAGGGATTATAAGCATGCCGCCCTTTGCGGCTCAAGCTTTGGCTTCTTTATGCACGCTATTTCCATGTACTGGCTCTGGCATATAGCTCCCGGCCTCAATTTAGTGCTAGCCGTTGAAAAAGCCATTTTGCCGGCTTTGGCTGCCTGTGCCATAGTCTGGTTCAGAAGGAGGCTTGGAACTGCCCCCCGAGTTTGCGCTGCTACGCCTGTTCCTGCTTCTTCAGACGGAGTGCCTGCCTGCGCTGGCCCAGCAGTCAAACCAACAGGGGCTGACATCGCAACGCCAATTGAGCTGAAGGGATCCGGTTTTCTCCGTTACTCTTTGGCTGTTTCTAGCTTGTGGGTTATTGTTGAGTACCTGCAAACAGTTGGCGTGTTCGGTATGAATTGGGGAGAACTGGCGGTTTGTCTAGTGCGTCTGCCGGTGTCGCTTCAGGCCAACACTTTATGGGGTATGTGGGGGCTCAGCTTTGCCTTGGCTATGGTCAATGTTGGAGTGGGCGAATTTCTGGCCTTAGCACTAAGTGCTACGGCTTCTCAGGAGCTTCATGGGCAGACCATGCTGCAAAAGTTGCGCAGTATTTCTGGTTGCTGTGGCGATTCTTCGGAAAAACAGCACAACTGCCGCTGGAAGCACTGGCGTAACGTCACCGGAACTCTGTGGATTTTTATTTTGCTTTTCGGTATTGTGAGGCTTTGGGGGGCTCCCAGCGTTGTGCCTTACTCTAAGGATGGGGTGCAAGCTAGCGGTGCTACAGGCGATCATAACACTACTGGTGCAAAGGAACAGGTCTGGGGGTTGGTGCAGCTTTCTCTAGACCAGGATCGGCGCTGGAATCCAGATTTTGCCAACGATAATTTCTCCGAGCTTATGAAGGCCAGCGGCAAAGCCATTGAGCAGGGGGCCCAGGTTGTAGCTTGGCCAGAGACGTCTGTCCCTTACCGAGGGCTCTTAGAAAGTAAAGTCGCTCAGCGTATCATGGAACGCTCAATAAACGAGCGCCAGGCCTGGTACGTGGTCGGCTCCATAGAGCGCGACTTGTCCGATAAAACCATGCTCAATGCTATGAGCGTTTGGGATAAGGCAGGCCATTTAAAAGATCGCTACGATAAGTTCAACATAGTGCCATTTGGCGAATATCTCCCCGCTCGCCAGTATTGGCCTAGCTGGTTTCCAGGCGTAAATCTGGTGATGAATTACAAGCCTGGTCGCGGTGTGTACCCGGTAGAAGTGGATAATACCAAGGTGGGGATTCTAATCTGCTTCGAGTCTATGTGCACCTGGGTCGCTCGGCGGCATGTACTAAACGGTGCACAAGTTCTGTTTGTACCTACCAACGATGTCTGGTTCAAAGAGAGCGTAGAACTGCCCGGTCACTTCGATATGGACATTATGCGGGCTGTAGAACTGGCTAGACCGATAATGCAGGTGGGTAACAGTGGCGTTTCCGGTTTTGCCGATAAATATGGGCGCGTCAAGCAAGAATCGAAAATTAACGCAAATGTTGTGCTGGTGGATACTGTTGAACCAGCCACGGGGCTTACTCTGTATGCCAAGATAGGGGACTGGGTAGTTTGGGCCTTTGTGCTCATTTGCGGCGCGGCTGTTTTTAAGTCGTCAGGGAGCACTGACGCTGAGAGTGCGGCTGTTGAATCGGCAGCCAGCGTTACTGTTACTTAATCGATCCCCGGAAGCGGTATTCGGTCCTTCCCATCATTTTCAGGGTGGGAATCTGCCCTGCCAATAGGATTAAGTCTGCACATGGAGAAAGTTGCCACCTAGCATTAAGATGCCCAGAGGTGTTTCTTTTATAATGATTAACAATATCGATCTTACCGTTCATCCCGAAGCTTTGAAGCGTACCGTAGAAAGAGCCCGCGAGAAGCAGATTCGCATCCCTACTTTCAAGCAGATGCGCGATCCTAAGCAGATCCCGGCCGGTATAGTGAAGGCCCTGCAGGGCGTGGGCTTGTGGGATGTCAACCCCTTGAACCTGTACCGCATCACTTGGCACAACCAGCCGGTGGAAAATGGCGGTGGCTTTGGCGGCGTCAACTACCTGGAGATCCCCGAAGCTATAACCGGCGTTCCCTGCAAAATTGTCGGCCTGTGCGGTAAGTGGTTCCCCACTGGTGCTCATAAGGTAGGAGCAGCCTTTGGTTGCCTAGTGCCCCGTCTGGTGACTGGTCAGTTCGATCCCACCTGCCAGAAAGCCGTCTGGCCCTCCACCGGCAACTATTGCCGCGGCGGTGCTTACGATTCCGCTTTGTTGGGCTGTCAGTCTATTGCCATCCTGCCCGAGGGTATGAGCAGGGAGCGTTTCGATTGGCTCAAGACTGTGGCCGGCGAAATTATCGCTACCCCCGGCTGTGAAAGTAACGTCAAGGAAATTTTCGATAAATGCTGGGAGTTGCGTAAGTCTGGCGAAAACCTGGTGATTTTCAACCAGTTCGAAGAGTTCGGCAACTATCTGTGGCACTACAACATCACCGGCCCGGCCATGGAAGAAGTGGTTAAGGCAGTGGGCGGTCGCTATCGTGGCATGGTGTCTGCCACCGGTTCGGCCGGCACAATCGCTGCTGGTGACTACATGAAGGATCTCCATCCCGATTCCAAGATTGCTGCCTCCGAGGCTAAGCAGTGCCCAACTTTGCTTATGAACGGCTTCGGCGGTCACCGTATCGAGGGCATTGGCGATAAGCATGTGCCGTGGGTGCACAATGTAAAGAACACCGATATGGTGATAGCTATCGATGATGAGGCGCCCTGCAGCTTGTTGCGCTTGTTGAACGAGCCGAACGGCGTAGAATACCTCAAGAGCCTGGGTGTGGACTCCGATCTGGCTGATAAGCTCAGCTGGCTTGGTATAAGTTCCATTTCTAACTTGCTTTCCGCCATTAAGATGGCCAAGTACTACGAGCTTGGGCCCAACGATATTATCGTTACCATGTTCACCGACTCGGCCGTTATGTACCAGAGCCGTTTGCAGGAGATGACCGAGGAGCGTGGCGCCTTCACGCCAACCAACGCGGCCGTAACTTATGCCCGCTACTTGCAAGCTTGCGACACCGACTATATGCAGGAGCTCACCTACGCCGACCGCAAGCGCGTCCATAACCTTAAGTACTACACCTGGGTGGAGCAGCAGGGCAAGACCTACCAAGAGATTCAGGATCAGTGGTACAACGAGGAATATTGGGCCTCCTTGCATCAAAATCTGGAGCCTTTGGATAAGCTCATTGAGGAATTCAATGCTGCAGTGGGGCTGCCTGAGCTGTAGTTTAAGGAATATTGGTTCCCCGCCCAGTCTGGCTGTTTAAATTACCTTGCATGCAGGCTGGGTCTGGGGAAAATCGGTCAGTTAGGCTTAGAGCCGGAAATTTAGCGTCCTAAAGGGAGATAACCTAAAACGGGTTTTAGTGGGTAGCCTGAGTGTAAAAGAAAAGCTTTGGTGTGCCTGGCTCGATAGGCATCTCTGGCGCTCTTGTTGTCAAAGCCGCCGTGCCTCATCGCTTTAGTAGCGTGGGGTGTAGGGCGGCTTTTTTGATTTTCTAAGTGAGGAACCAGATTAGCCTGGATCTGCCGCAGGTGGGGGAATTCTGCCAATTTTGTCGAATCATCTGGAGGTGAGGTTGGGCCTGAGGGCAAGGCAAAGGCCTTTGGTCCTGTTGTTTAGGTGGTGCAGTATGGCGGATTCATTGTCGGTAGGTAGCGTAGTTGAGCTAACAATTAACGATTTTGCCGTGGGGGGAGAATCGGTAGGCCGGGTAGGTAATTTTGTAATTTTTGTACCCGGCGGCTCTCCCGGAGATAAGATTGAAGCCCAAATTACCGAACTGAAAAAAAGTTACGGTCGGGCCCGCATACACCGAATTTTGGAGCCCTCTGTGCGTCGGGTTCAGCCTCGTTGCCCGGTTTACAATGAATGTGGCGGATGTCACCTGCAGCACGTCAATTACGATTCCCAATTGCAGTTTAAAACTAAGATGGTACAGGATGCCATCGAGCACATAGCCGGTCTGGATGGCGTGAAGGTGCGTCCGTGTCGCCGAATGCAGCACCCTTGGAACTATCGCTGCAAGGCCCAGGTCGTAGTGGGGGCCAAGCCTTATCTGTTTCGTGCCGCCGACGATGAAGAAACCGAGGTAACCCCTCGTTTCCATCCTTATATAGGTTACTACGCCCAGGGCACTCACTCGATAGTTAGGGTAGAGAACTGCGCTATTCAAAGAGAAACCAATAATCAGCTGGTTTCCGCCTGCCGTGAGGCCATCGAGCGCTTGCAGTGGCCTGTCTACAACAGCGAATCTGGCGATGGCGCCATCCGTTATTTGGTGGCTCGCAGCAGCGTTTACACCAGTCAGACCCTTTTAGTAATAGTTTCCAGCCAGCCGCGTTTGCCCAAGGTAAGAGAGTTTGTAGATTACGTGCGC
>OMRK01000132.1 GCA_900313515.1 uncultured bacterium
CACCAGGCCAAATAAATTACCAAGGCCCAAAACACCAGCGAGTACCCCTGGCAGACCTCATTCTCCAACTTAACGCGCCACATACTGAAATCATTAAGCCTAAAAAACCACCCCAAGGTAAAGTTGCCAGCCCCCATGTTGATCACATCGCTGAGCTGGGGTAACCCCAGATTAACTATTTCCCACTCACGCATGCCGCAACGCTGCGCCACCGGCCAATACAGAGATAACAATGGCCACAAGGCGAGACAAAAAACGGCAACATAAACCAGCGCTTCGGCAATATGTGCACAAAAAAAGCGACCAATCTTCCTAAAATCGACGTTATTTTCAAAATATACGGATATGGCCAAACAAACCAGCCAGACAACCACGAAGAGAACGGCAAAATAAAAGACATACCACCCGGAGTAAGCTGTAAGAGCAAGTACGAGCACGCTAGCAATTCCTAAAGCTATGCGCAAAAGAACTCGGTGTTCTTGAACGGCCCAGGCCGCCAGGACTAAAAAAACAGGTAGAAGGCTTAAGGCCATAATTTGCATGCGGCTGTAGGAAAGTATCAGGGCAAAGCCGTTAGCCCAGAAAAAAGCCGACGCACCTAAAAAAGCAGCCTTTCTTTCCAATTTGAGAAAACAGCCTAAAAAAATGAACAGAGCAAGGCAACCGACAGCATGCCAAACCACCATGGTGATCTTGTAAGCAGAAAACATGTCGAAATTGAGCAGCCGCAACGGCACATAAAGAATGGCCTGCCCCAGAAAAGTATCGGTGTATCCTAACGTTCCAGAAAAAGGGTAGAATTCCGAAAGGGTATCCCAGGGCTCCCGGCCTTGAAAGACATGCAACCAATGTTCCAAAATTAACTGATAGAGGCGCGCATCCCCACCATCTCCCAGCATAGCCCCGGGTGTGAAAAGATCTCTAAAAAAGAACAGCTCACCTAAAACTATTAAAAGAATCCAGCCGAAACTAGAGGCTAGTCTGCTGCAGGTCTTCAAGGCTTAAACCCTTCCGCTAGAGCACAAAATAGGGCTCAAATCGGGCGTAATTAGCCTCACCTACCCCTATAACCTGTTTAAGCTGTTCCTTGGAAGTAAACTTTCCATCCGGCAAAGAGGAGCGAAAATCAACTATAGACTTGGAGATAGAAGGACCTATGCCAGGCACCCTCTGCATTTCTTCTTCGGTGGCCAAATTGAGGTTTAAAGTAAACTCCACCCCGCCTGCTTCTTGAGCAGCATTTTCACCACTCGCTGCTCCACCGCCAGATTGAACCTCACCATTTCCTCCGGCACTACCAACGCCTACTCCATCAGCTGAGCCGCCGTTTGCAGCGCTGGCTCTCTTGGCTGAACGACCAGCCCGCCGGCCACCCCGAGGAGGAACTACTTCGGAATAACCTCGATCCACCACACCGGAGCTACTCACTATTCTGGTCTCGGTAAGGTTAACATCACTATCCGCTTCCGTACCGTTCTTGGAAGCAACAAAGATTTTATCTTCATCCTTAACACGCTTGGCTAAATTAACACGCAAGGGATCGGCATCCTGGGTCATACCGCCGGCCGCCTCAATGGCATCGTTCACCCTGGATTCGAAAGGCAATGAAACCATGCCCGGCTTCTTAACTGCGCCCACTACATAAACCTTGATAGTGCCGGGTTGGCCCCTGTACTCGTCTAAGTTGCTCCTGTTGGTTTCGATAACTTCCAACCCACCAGAATTACCGGAATCGAGAGCGGCTCCTCCACCAGACCATGATTTGGCACCATCCAAACCAGGAGAAGCCGTACCGGAAGCAACTGTCTTACCATTTTTGCCCGCCTTATCCGGTTCTTGCTCGTTTAAAGGCGAATAAATGTAAGTAATAAGGATAGCCCCTATCAAGAAACAGAGTATACCCAAGCCGACGATAAAATGATTGGCTTCCTTGCTCAGCGCACCGCCCTCACCACCGGAATCGGAGCCATCTCCATCGGCGCGCTGCTTATCTCGGCTACCCTCGCGGCTGGAGCGAGTACTGGAAGAACTACTATTGTCCCCACCCTTCACAGAGCTGCGATGCGAGGAAGAGCTGGATGAATTCGAAGAGCCATCGGAAGCAGCAACCGACTTAATCAGATCCTGCTGGCTGGGTACAAATCGATCCTTGGTCCCCTCCCCAGCGACTGACTCGGCCGATTTTTCCTTAATGGGAATGGGAATGAAGCTACCGCTGGTGCTACCCTCACTCCAAGAGCGGGTATGCACCTCCTCGTCGGGGGTCATCTGACTGAGCAACTTCTGGACGTTCGGATTGCCAAACCTGGCATTGGCGTCACTGCCCTGCCCAAAATTCTCTTCCAAATTTCTTTTATAGCTCTCGTTCAACTTAACCATATCACCACAAGACCTCCCCAAGATATCCTATTGACGACAAATTAAGGATGCAGCTCCCCCCTCTTGGCTGTATAAAAACACGAGAGCTAAAGCATCCTAAAAAAACGTGACGGCACTACCTTCCAGATTCCCGCGAGAATGGCCAGAGATTCGCCGCTTCGTAAACACGCAATCTTACCATTTCCAAGCCTTCTCTGCAGAAAAAACCGAAAACTTCAACCGTTTTCAAACCAAGGCTCACACCACCTTCATACCTTCAGTGTCGATGGTCGCCTCCAAAATTTCCGCACCTCGGTTGCGCAGAGCCTCCAGCACTTGGGCACGCTTATCTGGTGCACAAAGGGTTAGCATACAACCACCGCCACCGGCGCCGCAAATTTTAGAAGCCAAAGCTCCGGCGTTCTTGGCCGCCAAAACCATAGCATCGATACGCTCATTAGTAACCCCTTCGGCCAAGCCACGCCGATTCTGCCACTCGCGATCCAAGGCCGCGGCCACTCGGTTCATGTCCTCACAGATCAGAGCATCCCACATCTGGTGAGCAGTATCCTCTATGGCCTCCATACGCTTGACGGTATCCCCCTCGTTGTCTACGTAACGCTTGAGCATGTTCCAGTTACTGGTACCAGAGAAATGACTCTGTCCAGTAAAAGAAATAATCATGAACTCAGTAAGCTGACGGAAGAAATCCGGCGAAGAATAAAGGGTACGAATATTGTGCCCGTCCACTTTAAATTCCAGCCCATTCACTCCACCCAGGCAGGCACCATAGTAATCCTGGTAGCCAGTGGGGATGCGCAAGTTCTGAGCCTCCAAGCTAGCTCCGTACATGATTATGTCATGAATGGAATCCTCGCGTTCGGAAAAAAGACCGAGGGCTCTAGACATAGACATAAGCAAGCTCGACGAAGCCCCCAAACCGGACCCTTTTGGAGCCTGGCTTCTGGTGCGCAGTTCCAAACCACCTTGGGGTGCATAAAATTTCACTGCCCTAACCAGAAGATCCAGAGAACCGCCCAGGGGCAGTTCGGCAGTATTTTCCGCTTCCAAGGTTTCATTGAGATCCTCAGATATGAGCCTAACCCGGTTGCCTTCTATGGGGGTAACCTTGGCCTGTGAACAAATGGTGATGGAAGCAGTTACCGTCAAGGGCCGTTCCAAAAAAAGGTACAGAGGATGCAGATCTAGGGTTCCCCCTGCTAAATCTATGCGCATGGGGGCAGTGACCGTAATACTCATAAATTAATCCCTTCAGTCGATCATAAAGCAGGGCAAAGAACCACCGCCGGAGGTTACGTTGCAGAGCGAAGAGAGAGATAACCTGGCAGTAGCGCCGGACATGTGGTAGTTGAACACGTAAGGATCCAAATCTACTATGTACTCGCCCCACTCCAAGCCATTCTCAGAGCTCCAAGAGGGGAACAACTCACGAGTGACGGGAATGCGCTCCTGCACCAGGTAATCGTGCCCCAGGGCAGCATCCATGGAACGCTCCCAATCGTTCTCTTTCTGCTCCCAGCCGAAATAAATGCCATGGCCGCCGTAAGAATCGTTAGGCTTTAAGACCAGCTCATTGCGGTGCTTGCGCACGTAATTTAGCAGCTCAACTTCATTGCCGCTGGGATCAGTTGTCCTAATGTCAGCAAAACGGCGAGTCCAAGAGATCGAGGACTTTATAGCCTGGGTCTGCTCAGTGGTCAAGCGCTCCTGATACTTAGGATCAGTCAGTAAAGCAAATATGGATTTTTTGTGGAGAATCTTGGAGCGGAAGGAATTTACCATGCAAATATTGCCATCCTTTACAGCCTGGTACATGGGCCTGGCCTCGTCCATCTTCTCTATAAACTCGTTGGTCAGAACCCGGCGGTAAAGCACATCGATATTCTCACCTTCAAAGCTCAAATGCTCACCATCGTACTCCAAGCTACGGTGATCGGTAACTACAGTTTTGCAACCGTGCGCGTCAAAATACTCCCCAAGCATATAAAACTCGTGATGAGTTGGAACCCCGGCAAAGTCAACTATTGCAATAGTAGGTTTGCGATTGCTGTTGTTGCTCCACTCCCTCCAACACTCCAAAATGGTTTCCAAAAGCACTTTGGAAAGGTCGAAGGGCACAATGTTATTCTCTTGAGCAAACTCACGGAACTCGGGACGACGCATAAAAATTGCGCTCATAGCGTCGGTGTATCCTATGCCAGCCGGGCTTTCAGCGTTATATTCCACAAAGTTGCACGAACCGCCATTTAGAAAACTGTCAAAACGGGCAGTGGTGGAAATCCCTTTATATCCAGGGTCAAAGGAGATAAGCTCGCGCTCAATGTCTGTGAGCCCTAAAAAATCCTGCAATGACCTATCGTGCAACACATACTCCACCATTATCTGCATGGCAGTAGCTACAGCATGTACACGTTCACGCAATAGCTCGAACTGGGCCCGCGTAACAAAGCTAGGACGCAGAAATGGGCACACAACACGATCGCCGTACATAACCTTGTGCTTGACCATTTCGTCATGTAATTTACGGGCGAAACCGCCTAAATCTATATGCTCCAACATTGCGTGGTAGCTGGCTATGCACTGACGCCGCTTAGACTCACCAGCCATAGCGGCCTTGGTCAGATTGGATTCATGTTCCACCAACATAAAACAACGCTCCTAAAATTGCAAATTAGAAAGACTTCCCTCAAGCAACAGTGCTATTCCTGGCTGTTGGAGGCCAAAGGGGGCAGATTGAGCTGGCCAGTTAAGACATCCTTTATAGGATAGCCTATCTTGGTCAGGGATTCGGTAATGGCCTTGCGATCATTGGAGAGGCTGACCCACTTAGAAATAAGAATGTCAGCGCAAGTTTCATCCTCCATGGCCATAAGTGTGAGCTCGGTAAGGGTATTTAAAGCCGCCGTCCGCTTAGAAGACAGCCTGCCTCGCATAAGTTCCTCACTGCACTCCCGCACTCCGCGCATACGCTCCATAAAAATGGGGATGCTAGCCAAAAGCTTCAAGGCCGCTTCAGGGTTGTTCTTTATGGCTTCGACCGCCATACTGATTTTGGCCTCGGATTTTATCTCGATATCATTAATTTCCAGATACTCGACTCTAGCATTGTCGTAATCACCCAAAGCTAACCAGCACTTAACTGCGAGCAGAAGGGCCTTCTGGTACTTGTAAGGCTTCAGACTCTTGATGCCTCGGCGCACCTTTTTAAGAAGTTTGACCAGAATTTCTTTCGACTTCGGCTCAGAGGCAAGCTTAGCCAAAGCGCACAGATCGGAGGCACTGCTCAACTCCTCAAGCTCTAACTTCTCCACTTCGCCTATAACTTCAGAAATTATGCTCCTGGCGCCCAATTCATCACCACCGCTACGCTTGGCAGAAGCAATAGTGAGCAGAGCTTCACGACGCCGGGCAGCCACTTCTTCCGAACGCGCCGAACCTTCAGCCTCCTTTAAAACCTGATCGAAGGAAGATACATTACCGCACAAAGATTCATGCACGGCCAACTTGGCCAAAGTGGTGGCTTGCGAGTAGCCGGAATCCATAGAACGGGCCACTTCTAAGGCCTGATCTTGGGTGCGACGCGCCCAATCGTCCTCACCCATCTTGTACAAATTCCCAGCCAAAGCTGCAAGGAGGCTGGCTCGCACCCGTTTGTCGGGAATTTCCAAGGCCACCTTTATAGAGGAATCGTAATACTCCAGAGAGCGTTCCTCGCTGTTATTGGCGGTGATCCCCATAACCATAGCCGCCTTTGTTTCCGTGTCGACTCGATTCAGGGCGGGCGATTCCCAAGCCTGCAGGGCATGGAAGGCCAGTTCACGGGCTTTGGCCGGCATACCAATGGAGGCCGCACAACTGGAAAGCAAAGACAAGGCCCCAGCCTGTTCCTCCAGATTGGTAATATGGAAGGCCAGTGCCGCTGTCTGATTCAAAGTATCCTGCGCGCCCTTGTAATCGCGGGCCTCGTAACGTGCCAAAGAGAGCCACACCCAAGCTCCCACTCGCAATGCAGGATCCTCAATGGTCTCAATAACCGCACCCAGGCGCACAAAAACGTCGCGCCAACCCTTGGTGCGAGGAACACCAGTTATAAGGCGAGCAGTGGCAATGATGGCTCGCTGTCTGAGCACAGGTGAATGCAGAGCGACGATGGTGGTAATCAAGTCTTCAAAGGAAGATATAATCCAGTTCTCCTCACTGTACTTAATAATTTCCACCACGAGGCGAGAAACGGCCTCCACGCGCTTAGCTTCCTCCTTGTAGGATGCGCCTACAAATTCCAAGGCGGCACGGAAAGCCTGAGATTTATCGCTATCTTCAGCATTTACGATATCAGCAATCTTCTCGTCCAATCCCTCCAGAGGCTCTGCCTCGATATTCACAGCATTAACCTCGGCAACCAAGGCTCGGCCCAGATCGTATTCAGAAGGTTTAGAGCGACGCCAATTGGCGATATCCTCATTCAAACGCTTAATGCAGCGCTCTTTTGCTTCGGGATCGGTCAAATTTTCTGCGCAGCGCAAGCCCAACTTCAGCACTTCCAGACGCTCATTTTTGGGCAAGCCGTCCATAATACTGAGGCGCCACAGAACAGAAACGCTGTGATGTTGGTTGCGGCAATTCAAGAAAATAGGAGCCAAATCGCTTAAGCTTACCACCTGCAGAAGATCAGCCATAACGAAGGCAAAAAGCAAACGATCCTCCCGAATGATGTCGGCGTTTAAAATGCCGGCCGCTCTACCTACCAAATCCCGAGCGACCTCGGCATGACCTTCACCTAATGCCTGCCAAGCTAAGAGCAACAGAGCCTTGAGGCGAGAAGCTTCCCTCTGCAGCAACATGGCTCGATCGGCTGCCAAATCAAACTCACCCTCATCGGCTAAGTCATGCAGACCATTCATAACCTCTTTGGCTCTGAGTCTGGGAATGCGCAAACCGTAACTTACAATGCGCGGAAGATCGCGCTCTTCCAGGGCCGCCCGCAGACAGCGGGAAAGATCGTCAAGCACAGCCCTAAGAGAGCGAGTGCGAGTCAACTTCGTACGGATAAATGGCCCCTCTCCCAGCCAATGCAGGGTAGAGAAATCACGACGCCTAGAGGTACGGGCAAAGCGATCACAATGGTACCCCAGGTAGAACCAGCCGTAGTGATCATCCATCTCATCCCAGGAAGGATAAGAATCGCGGAAGAACGAGATAACTTGTTCGTGCACCTGCACCAGATCACGGCGGTAACGCTCAGCTATAAGCTGGCTCAAACGCTTGCTGAAGAAGGAAAGGACTTCACCACGATCATCAAATTCACTAGTCTTCCTGTGGTGCAAAAGTGGACGCAAAAAGGTCAGAACGCGGTCCACACGGCTGGCTGAAAATCCCAGGAAATCGGCAATACTCACCACCGGCAAAGGCTCGCCAGCCTCTGCGACAAGGCAAGCCACAAAAACTAAGTCATCACGAATTTCAAACGGTGCCTGCTCGTACTGACCTTCCCAAAGCACGGAAAGGGCAGCTTCTAGAGCCCGCGGCATGCCGCCTACCTCATGGGCCTCCAGCTCTCCGCTGCGGATAGCAGCAAAAATGTGGCGGGCTATCAGGAAATTTCCTTCTGTACCCTCTATAAGTGTATTGAGATACTCCTGCGGAGCATCGGGGAACTGCGCAACGGCCCAGGCCTTAAGCTCGGCCCTATTTTCCGGACAACCACTATCCATCCATTCGACTCGAGCTCCTGAGGCCTCCAGAACATCCAAATGACGGCCCGGCCTGGTGCCTATGACTATAACAACCCCCTCTGGAACATCATCCAAGCCAGCTAAACCAGAGTCATCAATTAATTCTGTAGCGCGCTCCAAGGAGTCGATGACCACCAGGCGCATCCGGCCATCTGACATAGGCATATAAGTTCGGGCCAAAGAAGCCGCTTCGTATGGAGAATCAGGAATTTTCAGACCATTTAAATTTAACTGAGAGAGCAAAGCATGCCAGAAGCCTTTGGAAGTGTTAGTGGCCAGCGGACGGCGTATTTCCACGTACACGGAGCCTTCGTAGTCCTTGGCCAAGCTCTTCAGGAAAGCGCTCTTGCCCATGCCAGGCTCTGCAGCAAAAACGATAACCCGAGCACCCGCCTGACAATCTTGAATAAAACGTTCCTTGAGCCAGCGGCGCTCCAAAAGGTGGTGTGCCAGCTCTTCGGACTTGGGCTGAACCTGAGGAGCAGATTTCAAGGCAGAAACTAAAGAGCTCCCTTGCTCCACTTCTCGACCGGAAAAGGGAACAGCGGCAGAAACCGATTGCGAGCCAATCTCCCCAGCGACAGAGGCAACTGTCTTCTTCGATCGCGCTTTGGCCTCGACCCTGGCTCTAGGCCGCGTTTTTGATTGAGACCTTTGCTTTTCGGCAACCGCCCCCTCCCTTCCGTTCAGCTCGGCCGCTTCGTGCACACCCGCGCTCTCCTCTTTTCCGGAAGACGCCTCATTTTGCTGAACAGAATCCACTCCAGAAAGATCGGACTGTTTCGAGCCATCCGATTCCTCGGCCTTCGGTTTACCTGTTTTCTGGTCAGCTGACTCCTGCAAAACAGATTCCACAGGAGCATCCCCTGCAGAAGCGACACTCTCCACGCCGCCTACGGCCTCCGTCGCATTGTTACCAGCCATTTCCACAGCCTGAGAATCTTCCGTTACGTTGCTGTTGCTCATGCCACTCCCTCTCGATAAAGCTTAACGCTACCCAAGAAAAAAACTGCTCCAAAACCTCGTTCTCGCTTCGCTGTCTTCGCTTATCGCACCTGCCTTAATATGCGCAACAGGTGTTAGTTGCCACACATGTATGCCCCTCTTTTAAGCCACTCCTATCCTGCATTTTGCTCAATTTGCTTTCCTGGCTCTGCAGGCAGCCAGCCTAAAAATGGCGAAGTTGTCGCGGTTGGTTTTTAGACTAGCTTTTGAGGGTCGGTATCGGCTTTTTTTTTCAACAAATGGCTGTACAGCCCTCGGGGTTCCCTACTTCAAGAAGAAAGGTGTTTTTAGTTCCATGGGACGATTTACCGGACTGCTAGGCATGGCCTTCATCCTAGGCATGGCCTACCTATTCTCTCACAACCGCAAAGCCATAAATTGGCGGACCGTGGGCTGGGGGCTTGGGTTACAGATTCTTTTAGGACTTTTTGTATTAAAAACAAGCTGGGGAAGCGGCCTCTTCAGCTGGTTAGGCAGGCTGGTCAATAAGCTGCTGGAATTCAACAAGGCCGGTTCTAATTTTGTATTTGGCAACATAGTGCCAATCGGGGCTCCCCAAGAGCCTTTCGGATTCATATTCGCTTTCCAGGTACTGCCAGCCATCATCTTCGTAGGCTCGTTGATATCTATTGCCTATTACTTGGGCATTATGCAATGGATCGTCAGCGTAGTATCCAAGCTAGTGGTAAAGACCATGCAGACTTCCGGTGCAGAAAGCCTTTATGCCATCGCCACAATTTTTGTGGGTCAGAGTGAAGCCCCACTTATGATTAAGCCTTACGTGGAAAAAATGACCAAGTCCGAGCTCAATACCATCATGACCGGTGGTATGGCCACCATTGCCGGTTCCGTACTCTTTTCCTACGTAGCTATGTTAGGTGAGGAATGGGCTCCCCATATAATCACAGCTTCTATCATGGGAGCTCCAGCCGGTCTTCTGCTCTCCAAGATGCTTTATCCCGAGGAAGAGACTCCTGAGACATCTTCAGCGGTCACACTAAAAAAGGAGACTACTCATGGCTCGATCATCGAAGCCATCTCCAGCGGTGCTATAGATGGCATGCACCTAGCCTTCATAGTGGGAACTTCTCTTATCGCCTTCATCGCCATTATCGCCATGCTGAACGGCTTCCTTGGCTGGTGCGGCGGTTACATGGATATGATTGCTGGCCATTTCGGCATGACCTTCATTCCCGGCGAGAATTTCTCCATTCAGACTATTTTAGGCTGGATTCTTTGTCCTATTGCCTTCCTAGTGGGTGCCCCCTGGCAAGATGCCCAGATTGTCGGTTCCCTCATTGGTGAAAAGATCGTGTTAAACGAGTTCGTAGCCTATTCTGACCTCTTAAACCACATGACCGTCAACAACATACCGGCCACTGCTCAAGAGTTGACCCAGAAAGGCAAACTGATCGCCACCTTTGCTCTGTGCGGCTTTGCCAACTTCTCCTCGATAGGCATTAACGTAGGCTGCATAGGCGGTCTGGCTCCCAGCCGAAAGTCTGATCTAGCTAAGCTCGGCATGCGAGCTATGTGCGGCGGCGCCATGGCTTCCTTGATGACCGCAAGCTTAGTAGGCATGCTTATGTAAATAGGTTCACTACAGATGAAAGCCGACGGGGACTCCTTCCCCCGTCGGTTGATAAACTAGGAAAATAGTTGGTCGAAAAAGTACACCTTAGCGGCCCCCTTTCTAACAACTAGGAAATAGGAAAATTTTCACTGGAATGGGGCGAAATTTTCAGAAGCCCCTTTCTAAACAAAAAATCATGCCTTCCGCTTTTTTGTAGTTCTACACGTAATTTTAGCTACAGTATTTCTCCGTTTTTTGCGCATTATTGTATTTTCGAATTTATTTCTGCATATCATCTCGCACTTAGTATGCACAAAAAAAACAAAAAATTTTGCGAAAAATTATTGTTTTTTGCTTCTTTTACGCTGCAAAACGATTGTTTATTGCAGAAAATTGCGCTAAAATATAGCAGTTGCTTTGGAAAATCGTTTTGCCAACAGTAATATTGTATTAAGTTGCCGTGTGTTTTGCACTCTAATCAGTTTTTGTAAGTTTTTTAGACGCCTTAGGCGGGACAGAGTGACAATAAACATATTTAACGGTATGTTGGCGGACGCGGTGGAGCTCTCGGGTCGGCAACAGACGGAGCGAGAGCGCGGTTTTGTTGTTTATATTTAAATTTATGTAAAGTATAGAAAGAGCTGATTTTTCAGGATGCCTAACTCTGAATCCTCGGTAAAAAAGGATATTGTTGTTGGTGCGGTTGGTTCTGGTTCTAAGCAGAGCAGCAGGCTTCTTTATTTTGCCAATTACAATAGTAGCGTTAATTTCCGCTACTATCGGGAGATGGGGGACTGTCTGCGCGGCAGGGGCAAATTTCAGGAGGCCAGGATAGCTTGGGAGCGTGCTGCTGAACTGGAGCCTAACGATATAGACATTCATCTGGATTTGGGGGCTTTATTAGCAGAAAACGGTGAGCTGGAGGCGGCCATTTCGCACTTCGAAAAGGCGGTCAAGTTAGATTCTGACAACATCGACGCGAACTATTTTTTAGGTTTGGCTCATTTCAGGCTTGAACATTTTAGACAGGCCTTAAAGTTTTGGAAGCACTGCTTCAAATGTAAAGCAGAGGATTTGGATGAAGTCGGTTTGCGCATGTGTTTGGCCGAAGCTTACCGAGCCTTGGGTCGTTTCAAAAAGGCTATTTTCCAGCTTTACGAAATACTGGGACAGAGCCCTTACAACCTCGATGCTTACAATGTTCTTTCCATGGTCTTTTTCGAAATGGGGGAAGAGGTGTTGGCCATGGAGGTTCTGCAGAAGGCCATCGCCTACGGTCCCGATTTTTACCGTTCCCATCTCAACCTGGGTGTGATTTATTTCAGCCGCGGTGCCATAGATATGGCCATTCATGAGTTCAGGAAGGCATGCAAGTGCAATCCACTGGATGCCGATTCCTTCTACAACTTAGCTCGTTCCCTGTCTGTGCGCGGCGATATAGATGGAGCCTGCGTGGCTCTGTACCGTTCCATAGAGCTGGATTCTACTCAGCTCGATGGCCTGAGTCTTCTTGGAAATCTTGAACTCGTGCGCGGTCGATATAACGAGGCTCGTAGCCACTTTGCTAAAATTCTCGAAACCGATCCGGACAATGTGGATATCCTTTGTGCTATGGCCGAAGCTGAACACCTTCTCTATAACTACCAGGAAGCTGAAACCTATCTGCAGAAGGCCCTCAAGCTGGAGCCCAAGAATCCCATGGTTCACTACTCTTTGGCACTTCTTTACAGGGATCAGAGCAAAATGTTATCAAAATCTTTGAGTCACATGCGCATGGCTGTAGAGTTGGCTGAAGAGACCCCAGAGTTGCAATTGCTTTATGGCGATATTCTGGCAGATAGCGGCAAAATGGGAAAGGCCATGGAAGCTTGGGGAAGAGCTGTTGAACTCGATCCCCAGCTGGCTGATGATGTAAACTCCAGGCTTAAAAGTAGAAACCAACGAGAGTAGTAAAAAGCGGAAGTTCGGTCGAACATACCTAAGGGCCAACGGAGAAACTCCCACCAGGAGATTCTCGGCTGGCCCTTCAATTCGTTACAAAAGGAAAGATCACTGTATGGAAAATGTTAAGGCTTCTAAGCTAGGCCTCTCTCCGGAAAAGATTGCCCGGGCGAGAGAACTGGCCGCTTCTATTGCCAAACCCATAGAGGAATTTATCGACAACCACACTACTGTTACCGTGGAACGCGCCACCCTGCGCTTGGCCGGAGCCGATGGTGCCGATTCCCAAGGGGTGCCCGTCCCGAATATATTAGTTGATCAGGTCAGGGAACATTTGGAAGATGGAGCTCTGCTCCCCTACGTCAATGCCCTAGTCAAGCTAGGCCTTACCGTAGAAGAGTTAAATCGTCAGGTTGCCGAGAAAGGCCTTAACATTGCCCAGATTCCCATGGGGGACCGCGCGGCCCTGGAAGCCAAAGCCCAGGAGTTAGTTGAATCCTTTGCCGAACGTGTGGGAAGAACCAGACGTAAGCGTCAAGAACTTCAAGCCAAGTACAGTGGCAAAAATAACGATCCCTTACTCTATCTCATTGTGGCCACCGGCAACATTTACGAGGATGTCGAACAGGCTAAAGCTGCCGCTTCCCAAGGCGCCGATGTTATCGCCGTCATTCGCACCACAGCTCAGAGTCTTTTGGATTACGTCCCCTACGGTGCCACCACCGAAGGTTTCGGCGGTACCTACGCCACCCAGGAGAACTTCCGCATAATGCGCAAGGCCTTGGACGAAGCTATCGAGAAGGAAGGCCGCTACATCTACCTCACCAACTACGCATCGGGCCTATGCATGCCAGAAATTGCCGCCATGGGCGCCGTTGAACGTCTGGATATGATGCTCAACGATTCCATCTATGGCATTCTCTTCCGCGACATCAACATGTACCGCACTTTCGTAGATCAGCGTTTCTCCAGGATGATTGACTCCTACGCCGGCATTATTATCAATACCGGTGAGGATAACTACCTGACGACCTCCGACGCTGTAGAAAAGGCCTACACCGTAACGGCTAGCCAATTCTTAAATGAGCGCTTCGCCTACAACGCCGGCCTGCCCGCCCGCCTCATGGGTTTAGGTCACGCCTTCGAAATGGATCCCTCCATTAAGAACGGCTTCTTAATGGAGCTGGCCCAGGCCCAACTGGCCCGCGAGCTCTTCCCCGAACACCCACTCAAATACATGCCTCCCACCAAATGGATGACCGGCAACATCTTCAAGGGCCACGTTCAAGATGCAATGTTCAATTTCGTCTCAAAGGCAACCAACCAGGGGATCCATCTTCTGGGCATGCTCACTGAAGCGATCCACACACCTTTCATGATGGATCGCGGCTTATCTCTGGAAAATGCCAAATATGTTATGAATAACATGGCCGATTTCGCCTCGGAAATCGAGTTCAAACCCGATGGTATAATCGTTCGCCGCGCCCACCAGGTTTTCGATGAAGCCATAGAGTTTATGGAGCAACTGGATAAGATCGGCCTGATGAGCGGTATAGAAGAAGGACTCTTTGCCGACATTAAGAGACCCAAAAACGGCGGTAAGGGCCTGGATGGCCTCGAAGAAAAGGGCCCAGGCTACTATAATCCTTTTGCCGATTTCTTAATGGAACAGCTGCATATCGACAAGAACCACCGCGAAGCCTCCGACCGCGCCTTCGGACTGCAAGAGGACGCCAGCCGCGCCTAAAAAGAGAGGGAAGAAGAAAATATGATCGTTAAACCTTATGGAGATACCCTTAATGATGGTGCGGTACAGCTTTCTTTTACTCTGCCCATACCCTTAGATGCCAAAGGCCGCGAGGCTGCCCGGCTTCTGGTCGAGAAATGGGGGCTGGAGCAGGTTGAAGTAGTTCACGCCCACGCCTTATCGGATAATTACTCCTTCTACGCGGTATATGCTCACAGCCCCGTAGGCATTGAAATGGACAATGTTTATGTGGAAGATGTCCAGAGCGCCAAAGTCTACACTATGGACGAAACCGATGCCATCATTGCCGAGCAATTCGGTCGCAAGGTGGTGGTGGTGGGGGCCTGCACCGGCTTTGATGCCCACACCGTCGGTATCGATGCCATCATGAACATGAAGGGTTACAACCACCACTTCGGCTTGGAGCGCTACAGCCAGATCGAGGCTCACAATCTTGGAGCCCAGGTTCCCAATGAGAAGCTCATAGATTACGCCGTGAAGGTAAATGCCGATGCTATACTGGTTTCACAGATAGTAACTCAGAAAGATATTCACATCAAAAACCTGACCGAGTTCATTGAACTTTTGGAAGCCAGAGGTTTGCGCGAACGCTTCATTCTGATTGTGGGCGGAAGCCGCATAAGCAACAAGCTGGCCCTGGAGCTGGGCTTCGATGCTGGATTCGGCCAGGGCACTTACGCCGATGATGTGGCTACATTTATTGTGGACAGGCTGCTGGAAAAATAAGAGGGCCTGACAGAACGGCATGCGGGTTAGGCTCCGTTCCGTATCTGGATCAAGACAGTGGCAGATTTTTTTCCAAAAACCAGCGGGCCTCTGAACGAGCTTTACGAGGTCCTCTTCGAACATTGCGATGCCTCTCAAGGTGAAGAAGCCCGCAGAAGCTTGAGTAGGCTAGGCGTGCGCCTGGCCTTCTGCCTATGTGCCGAAGCCTACGGACTCTTCCACTGCCAAGGCGCTTTACGCACTTATCTAGAAAATTCGGCTACCAGCAACTTCAGTGAATTGCTAGTTCAGTTGTTCCGTGTTTTAGGCACCCCGAAAAAACAGCGTCCCCATAACTTAGAAGCTGAGCTGATGGCGTTTCCCTATGTAAGCGGCGGCTTGTTCAAAGAGGTAGACGACCCTCCCCTACTCGGCGACTCCGTGCGCACGGTGTTTTTAAACCATACTCGTGAAAGTTACGCTTGGGGTGACCTGCCTTGCACTGTTTTAGGCGACATTTTTGAAAGTGCCTTGAGTCCCAGCATCCGCCGCCAAGGCGGTATACACTATACTAACATTGAAAATATACACAAGTTAATAGGTCCTCTCTTTTTGGACGATTTGAAATCCGAATTCATCGCCATAAAAACGGGCTATCCAAAATCACCAGAGGCCAAAATTGAGGCTTTCAAAAAATTTCAGCAGAAACTGAGTTGTTTGACCTTTTTGGATCCAGCCTGCGGTGCGGGAAGTTTTTTAGTCGAGGCTTACATTTCTCTACGGCATCTGGAGAACGAAGTTATTAAAGAACTAAAGGCTATCGGGACCGAACCGAACTTTCCCATCTCTGTTAGCCTCAGCCAATTTTACGGTCTTGAGCTTCACACCTTTGCTGCAGCAACTGCTCGGGCCACCTTGTGGCTTGCCGAAGGTTACCTGCAAGCCCAAACCCAACATATTACCGGCCCAATAAGCGGATTTCAGCCCTTCACAAGCCGCCTAAATATACATGAAGGCAATGCCCTACGCCTGGACTGGGCCAAATTCATCGCTCCGGCCAACCTCAATTACATAATGGGGAACCCACCTTTCGTGGGCCATCAATGGCGCAGCAAGGAGCAGGTAGAAGACATGCGAGTGGCCTTTCCAGATTTACCTCGACATGGCAAACTAGATTATGTCTGTGCCTGGTATGCTAAAGCCGCAACCTACATGCAAGGTACTTCCATTTCAGCGGCTTTCGTTTCCACTAATTCTATATGCCAAGGTGAATCGGTGGGAATTCTGTGGCCTTATTTAATAGAGAAAAAACATGTAGAAATTCAGTTTGCTCACACTTCCTTTGCCTGGTCAGGTACCCTTCCCGGGCAGGCTGCTGTTTACGTGGTGATAGTTGGATTTGGTCAAACTCCACTAACTCACCCCCGAAAGCTCTACTCGGAGGGCCACGCAGAAACAGTTCCTCACATCAACGGCTTCCTGATCAATGCTCCAGATATTTTCATAAAAGCCCGCGGCCGTTCTCTGAGCGGCCTACCTAAAATGAGCAAGGGTAGCCAAGCCACCGATGGCGGCTGGCTAATTATGTCTTCTCAGGAGCGGGACGAACTTCTGAATCGTTACATCCAAGCCGCTCCCTTTGTGCGCCGCTTTGCCAGCGGGGAAGATTACGTAAACAACAAAATTCGCTACTGTCTATGGCTAGAAGGCGTACCATCGCAAACTTACAGTCAGATTCCGCCCATAATGGAGCGCCTGCGGAAAGTGACCATGGTACGTTCCCAAAGTCCCACAGCTTCAGTGAGAAGTGCGGCCCAAACTCCGGCCCTCTTCACCCAGATCCGTCAACCCAGAACCCCTTACCTAGCCGTCCCCGTTGTCTCCTCGCACCAGCGACGCTATATTCCCATAGGCTACCTGCCCCCTGACATTATCGGTAGTGATCAAATTTACATTATTCCCAACGCTGGGCTCTATCTGTTTGGGGTATTAATTTCCAGCCTCCACATGACCTGGACGCGCATCTTTGCCGGTCGATTGGGCCTAGGTTTCCGCTACTCTCCGGCTATATACAACAATTTTCCTTGGCTCTGTCTCAATCCCGTCCAAAGGGCGGATATAGAAACAAGTGCTCTAGCCATCCTCAAGGCCCGAGCCCTCTATCCAGATCGTAGCCTGGCCGCTCTGTACAACGACCAGACCATGCCCCCGGAGCTAAAGGTCGCTCATCAAGCCAACGACCTAAATGTTATGCAAGCCTACGGATTTAAGCAGAACCTAACTGAAGCTGAAAGTATAGCTAGGTTAATAGAGTTATATCGAAAACAGGTCGGGTACTAAGAATTTAATAACTTTTTCAAACACATTGGCTTTTAGATTATGTTACATTCAGATGCAGCTGCCTCGGCCACCCTAATAATAAATCTTTTCTAAGCATAAAAAGCCCCAGTGATTGGTGCGAACTCCCTGCAAGCTGTGCCTGTAAGCGTGGACTGTGCTAGTCCAAACCAAGCTGCAATTTACCGCGCTGTCGTTAAACTTGTCTTGAATGTCCGAATAGCAGGCTTGCCGGGAGGCAACATCGATATTGAAGCGGGCAGCTTCTAAAAGACAAGAGATGCGTCCATTGTGGTAATTGGAACGAATCAGGGAAAGCTCGAGAGCCGGATCCAGCTTAGGCACACTTTCCAACTGAAGAATGAGATCACCATGTCGTCCAGTAAGGAAGCGATAATATTCGGCAGGATCAGCTGGTTTCAGTTTAACTTTAAAGCCAGCATCTTTAAGGTGGATGTTTAAAAAGGTAGCCAATTTTTCCGTATCGGCCCATACGGAGCTGCCGCGCGGATAAATTAAGCTAAGTTCCCGCTCCCCGCGATGATCCGAGCCGTACAAACGTCCCAAAAGCCTCCTGGCCCTTTGGGGCTCGTATTCAATCTGTTTCAAATTATTTACGTAAGCCCAACTTCTAGGAGAAAGGACGCTATTCCCCACAACTCCTCTGTTCAGACACAGCTGGTGCAGTAATTGCTTTTTAGGTAGGCCAGCTGCCAAAGCTATGCGACCACGAATATCATTGAAGGGACGCACAGAACAATTTACCACCAAAGCGATCTTTGCCAAGGAAGAAGTGTTGATAAGCTTAAGGCCAGGATTGTGTTTGAGACGGTCAATATCGCTGACAGGAACAGTCATGGCCAGATCGATATTACCACGTTCCAGCTCGCGCAAACGCAAAGCGGGATCCTCAAGAACTACAAATATTACCTGATTTAACCTTGGAACATCGCGCCAACAAGATGGGAAAGCGCTCAGAACCAAGCGCTGACCTGGCCTCCACTCATTAAGCTGGAAGGGCCCGGTACCTATGGGCCGGAAGGATGGGCGACCAGAATCGGTCATAGCCACACCGGAAGGTGCGGTAACGGCCATGGCAGGCGCAGATAAAAGTTCCAAAAAGTTCGCCAGGGGACGTCTTAAGGTGAACTGTACCTCGTGTTCATTGAGTGCGACCACTTTAACCAGTAGCGGCTGCTTCCCAGCAAAATTCGCAGTAAAAAAATTGTACCCGGGCGCCCGCCCTGCCTGATAACGGCTGTTGTAGCGCAGATAATCAATCCATAAAACAACCGCCTGGGCATTGAAGACTGTGCCATCGTGAAAATAGACCCCAGAACGTAATTTGAATGTCCAAACCAGGTGATCAGGTGAATTTTTCCAGCTTTCGGCCAAGGCGGGCTCGATCTTACCGTTACTATCAAAGGCCGTTAAATTATCAAAAACGGAGCTGAGCGGACCAGCTGAAGCTAGATCTGGCTCGGCCGCTGGATCTAGGCTGAGCGGCAGACTGGGAACAGCTATAACTAAATTTTTTGATTCAGCCTGAAAAGCAGGACAGGCCACATTCCAAACAACTAGTCCCAGGAAAACGACTAGAGATACCCAGCAAAAAATTTTGAATTTGGCAATCATAGAGATTCTTTAAATAACCCGCGTAAAACCTCTATTTCCTGGGCATACCCAGGCAACTCGTTAGGAGTTTCCAAATAGAAGGGCAGATCACGCAGGACAGGGTGATTTATGATATTCCCCAGACCCTCTAAACCAATATTACCCTCCCCAATCTTGGCGTGACGATCCTTATGCTTTCCCAAAACATTGAGGCTGTCGTTTAAATGAATGGCCTTAAGCTTATCTAAGCCAATTACGCCATCAAACTCCCGCAGAACGCCATCTAGATCACCAACAATATCATATCCACCATCCCACACATGACAGGTATCTAGACATACACCCAAATGTTCAGAATACTCTACCAAGTCAATAATGGCTCGTAATTCCTCGAAGGTGCGCCCCAATTCAGTACCCTTGCCAGCCATAGTCTCCAACAAAATCCAATTACTTTGGCCCGGCTTAATTAAAAAGTTGAGGGTTGAGGCTATGTTTTCAATGCCCTCTTGCGGCGTGCGCTTCAGATAATTGCCAGGGTGAAAATTGTACATGGCATGAGGAAATATACCGGCAAATTCTAGATCCTGCTGCATTACTTCCCTGGTTGTTTCCAAAACCTGCGGCTCGACCGAGGCCGGATTGATCACAAAAGGACTGTGGATAAGGATAGGACCTATATCGTTGGCAGCCAGCAACTCCTTTAAATCTTCAATATCTTGAACGCCAAACTTCACCTGGCCTCGGCCACGAGGATTGCGACAGAAAAACTGAAATACATTGGCTCCCACCGATAGGGCATCGCGCCCCATGGCAGCTAAACCTTTAGATATGGAAAGATGACAGCCTATCTTAAACATGACACCGCTTCACGCTTCTTTAATTTGCCCACTCTTGCCTTTTTTATGCCCGCTCTCGCCCCATCCGCCGCAACTGCAGTTGATTCCCGCTAAAAAAATGTTCTTCCTGCCCCTATGATCTGCGGCTTTAGCAGGCAAAATCCTAAAGTGGACTGGCCAACTCAGCCTCATCGCTAGGTACCGGCAGAACCTGTTTAGGATCGCTATGGAAACGCACCCACAATTTGTTGCTAGCAATGAAACGCACTTCACCTAGCCCATACTTAGAATGTTTTATAGTGCAACCGGGAGGAAACTTGCTGGCTATGGCTTTGCGCCTGAAGCGGCGCTCACTACTGAACTTGATCTCCGGCTTTTCCCTGGAAGAATCTCCACTACTTGACGAACTAGCTCCCAAGCCTCCCGACATGGCACCGTTATAAAGAGCGCCTCTACCCACCAGCTCTACTACGCCCTTCCGACTAACAAATTCGCTTAACTGCTCTTCAACTTCCCTACGTGCCCCTCTAAAGCCCTTGCCAGAACGCAACTCGGCAATGAAGGTTTCAGAACGCGGATGCCCATCACTCTTAACATCCATACATTCAATAGGCATCTCATAAACAAAGCGCGACAACTCCGATTCCTGCCCATATCTACGGCCGGAAGCCGAGGCGGTAATATAGAGCATATCTTTGGCACGAGTTAAGCCCACATAGCAGAGCCGCCGCTCCTCTTCTATGTTTTGCTCACTATCCAAAGAGCGGTGATGAGGCAGCAGCCCATCTTCGAGGCCCACCAAAAACACAACGGGGAACTCCAAACCCTTGGAAGTATGGATAGTCATGAGCACCAGGCGATCGCTGCCATTTTCATCTTCTTCAAGCTCATCCTGGGTGGAAATTAGGGAAACCTCATTTAAAAAGGCTCGCAAAGGCGGATCACCTCCACTACTCTCCGTAACGTGATGATGCGCATCGAAAGTTCGCAAAATTTCCAAAAGTTCGTTGATATTGTCCAGGCGATCCTTATCCTCTTCCTGCTCACTATTTAAAAGACGTTCCTTGTAACCGGTATCTTCCAAAACGCAATTGGCTAGATCGTAAAGCGAACAATCAAAGTTCTGGGCATATTCACTGCGGGCAACTAACCACTCGTAAAGCTTATGACAACGACCAGCTATCCCCTTACCTATCCCCGCCTGCTCAGCCAGAGCCAAAGCGTGCATAATAGGCACTTGAGAGCGAGCGGAAAAATCGATGATTTTGTTAAAGGTGCCCTCCCCAATACCGGGAGTGTTGGTAATAATGCGCCCCAGGGCCACTGAATCGCTTGGATTATTGAAAACGTAAAGATAAGCTAGGATATCGCGGACTTCCTTGCGATCGTAAAAGCGACGACCACCCACTATCTCGTAACTTATGCCCTCCTCGCGCAAAAGTACTTCTTCGAAGCTGCGACTTTGGAAGTTAGCCCGATAGAGGATGGCTATATCGGAGTATCGGTAACCGCACTGATTGACTAAGGCCTTGCAGACCTGCACCACACAGCGGGCCTCGCAGGTTTGATCCCGGGTTACGTAAAGGCAGGGCTTGTTGTTGCCCTCCACTCGATCACTCCAGAGCTTCTTATCCTTGCGGTCGGAATTGTTGCTAACCACAGCGTTAGCTACATCCAGAATCTGCTGGGTGGAGCGGTAATTTCGTTCCAACTTCACCACCACAGCCTCGGGAAAATCTTCTTCAAAACGCAGAATTATAGAGATATCCGCACCGCGAAAGCCGTAAATGCTCTGATCATCGTCGCCAACGGCGCAGAAGTTGTGATGTTCGCCCAGAATGAGTCGGAGCAACTCATACTGGATGGGATTCACATCCTGGAACTCATCGACCAAAATATAATGGAGCCGACTGCGGTATTTCTCACAGACCTCGGGATTTTTTAGAAAAAGCTCCACCGTATAGACCAAAATGTCATCAAAATCTAAGGAATCGTTGGCCCGCAAACGCTCATTATAAGCCTTGTAGATAGGAATTAGAAAACGTTCCTGCTTGAGAAGTTGGCTCAAATCGTCTGGACCGAGGCGCTTATTCTTGTAACGGCTGATCTGAGCCAGAAGATCGCGGGGCTTAAATTTTTCGCTATCCACATTTTGATCGCGCAGAATTTCCCGCATCAGGGCTATCTGGGATTCGGTATCGTAGATGGAAAAGCTTGAAGTTACATCCAGGTACTTGGCTTCGCGGCGCAGCCAACGGGCGCAGACGGCATGGAAGGTACCTACATTAGGAAAATAACCTTCACCGCAAAGTCCCTCTATACGCTCGGTCATTTCCCGAGCGGCCTTGTTAGTGAAAGTTACCGCCAAAATTTGGGAACGCTGAGCCAGACCGGATTCCAAAATCCAGGCAATGCGCTTGGTTAGAACGGTGGTCTTACCGCTGCCGGCACCGGCCAAAATAAGCAAAGGCCCCTCAGTGGTGGTGACAGCCTCCTCCTGCTGTGGATTTAACCCATCCAAAATGGCAGCCCCAGAGACGGAACTCAGCATCTTCAAACCTCACTTCAGCCTTACACTGTAGCCAAAACGATCTCGGAGAACGTTGAGCACAGCCGGAAGAAAAACTGCCGAGCTCAGCAAATTGCAGCCGACTCCCACGGTCATAACCAACCCCAGAGAGGCCACGCCCTGGTGCTGAGCCGATATCATAGAAGCGAAGCCAATCATGGTAGTAAGGGCCGACAAAGTTATGGATGGACCGGTGGAGTGGCTAAAAATGCCCGTCTCCCCTTCTTCGGCTACGCGGTTAATAATATGGAGACCAAAGACCAGGCCTATTCCTAAAATTAAGGGCAGAGCCAAGAAATTGGCGCTGTTAAAGTTCACCCCTAAATAGCCCATCACCCCTGCCATCCACACTATACCAATAACCTTAGGCATAAGGGCTAAAAGGGCCACGCCAATTTTGCGAAAATGCACGAAAAGCAGAATCCAGACGGCAATCAAGGCCCACATACCGGCCTTTTCATTGGAGACGCGCAATTCCTGACAGTCGTAATAACTCATAACCGGCATGCCCACCACATCGGGATCGACACTCTGCATATCTTTAACAAAGCGCTCTTGGGCTGGGCGTTCCCAAACATTACCTTTGGGGAAAATGCGGATCTGGATAGCCCCATTCCGACCTATTTCACGGTTGCGCAGTCCGTCGGGAAGATCTTTAATATCCAAAGGCGGAGCCTCGACCTGCATATGCAGGAGATTTATCACCTCGCCCAGGCTTTTGTAGAAATGATCTTCAAAGGCAGTCAGACCGTTCTCTATGGCCCCTGGTCCCATATTGGACATTGTCTTAAACAACTTATCGAGCTTTAGAGAGATCCTTTGGGCAGATTTTCTGACGTTAGGATCTTGGCTCTTAGAGAGCTTACCTAAGACGTCGTCGATCATATTCTGATCCTGGCCAATACTGTCTCCAAGACTCCTGAACATGGCGATGCGGCTGACCTCGTTATCACGCACTATCCCTTTAGGAACGGGGATATCTGAGGCAACCCCGACAATGCGTTTTAAATAAGCAGCTTTGTCACCATAACGGCTAGGGATAATCATGGCGACACTATCAACACTGGCCACAGTGGGCAATTTGGAGAACTCTTCCACCCTTCTGCCGGCCTCGGGTATATCTTTAGCCAGAGAAATACCGCAAAGCAAAGAGTGATCGCTGGATTTGATCAAATGCATCTCTGTGTTTACGGACTGCAGGCCTTTGGCTTGCAGGTTCAACAGGTTATAGTCGTAATGAACCCTGGTACTGTAAACAACAGACACTACTGTGAGCACTATTCCTGCAGTCACAACCAAGCCAGAACGAGCCAACAGCCATTTCTCAATACTAGCCAGAAAAGCAAATTGACCGATAGCTTTGGCCTCGTGGGCAGCTTTGCCATTTAGAGGATCTTCGGCTTTACTGTAAGGCATGAAGAGAAGTGAGGGCAGCACAAACATCATAGCCAAATAGCAGAGAATGATGCCGCTTCCGGCGATAAGCCCCAATTCGGCTATGCCGGTAAAATCGGTGAAAATAAGCACCAGGAAAGCCAGAGCCGTGCTCATTGCACCAGTGAAATTTTCATAACCGGCCCCACACAGAACAGCCTTGCCCGCCTCCAAGACATTACCATTACGCACACACTCTTCATCGTAACGGTAAAGGGCATGGATACCGAAATCGATACCTAGCCCCATGAGAATGGTGGCGCAGGTAACAGTAAGCAGATTCAAATGACCGATAACCAACGTGGTAAAACCCATCGTCCAGCCAACCCCAATTACCAAGGTCACAACAGCTTTCAAGGGCTTAACAACCTCACGGAAGGCCCAAATGAAAACGGCAGCAATCAAGACTAGAGATAAAATTGCCGAACGTATGGAATCGTTAGTGGAAGCTTCGGCCTCGTCAACATTTAGGACCAGTTCACCAGTAAGACCAACGATAACATCTCTGTGAGAAAGCTCAAGTTTAGCTAATATCTCCCGGAGGCGAGTCACTGCACGAGTGACGGAAACATCAGCGCTCTCGCCCGCCCGGTAGGTTGGACGGCATAGAAGAGTATAAAAACGGCCCTGGCCTACGGTGTTGTACTGTACCATAGATTCATGAGACATAACATCGGTTATCGACTCATCGGCGTCTTCGGCCTGATCGAAATTACCGATCAAAGCCTCAGTCCAAGGGGAAACATAGGAGAAGCGCCCTCTGGTCTCCATGCTCAAAATGAACATGTCTAAAAAGCTCTCTACGGTAGGTAGAGCTGAACCAATGTTGTCAATATCAGGCTCTTGGACTTGCTTCTTCCCGTCTTTCTTGGTAGAGCTGCTTTTCATCACCAGCTTCGGCATCTTTTGCATAAGATCAATAAGGCCACGAGATCCCGCAAAGGTGATAAGATAACTCTTATAACTTTCCAAATCACCGGCAATGTCACGCAGCTGTTCCGGCTGCAGATAGTGGAGCGCGTAGCGTCTCAGAAAAGTAACATCGACCTTTTCAAATACATCACTGAAAGTCTCCGGCTCACTGCGCAAAATTTGAGCCAACTCATCAACAAAGGCCTGGCGCTGGCGGGCCGTGCCATCTTCAACTATAACCACCATATCCTCGGCCTTGGGGAATTCGCGGTTATAACGTTCCTGCCCAGCTTGAACTGCAGCCGCACGCTTAATAAGGTTAGCCTGATCGGCATCAAACTTGAGATATTTAGCCGTGTAGAGCAGACTAATTAAACACGTAATCACACTTACAAGCACAATCAAGCGCGGATGGTGGAAATCGAATTCGGCTATCCTGCTAAAAAGGCTTATGATGTACGATGGAGCGGGAGAATCTTTTGCGGCCATAACTTACAAATTATCCAACCAGTGGCTACTTTCCAGAACAGCTCCCCACGAACGCATATTGCTCATGTTGAACAGATGTTTAGCGCACAAGGACCAGCGGTTAAAGCAAGCAGCATGCACTGCATCGGCCAATGAAACGGCGCAAGCTTGCATTACGCTGGCGTCGCGGTAGCAATCGATCATACATTCGGTGCAACCATCGCGGATAATCTGGCTACCATTAAATTCAAAGACATGGCACATGGGGCGGCGCCAATTGCAACAACGCCACAGTTGCAGATTCCAATCCAAGTAGAACTGTTTAAAACCGCCCAAACATGGGAACTCCTGGGGCTTTTTATCTAGGAAGCGGTGCATGTCTTCCAAAGAGGCGCTGGGATTGAGAACCGCATAAGATTTTTTCAAATCCATCACATCGTCTATAAGCTTATGCATCTCCTCCGGCGTATAGCTGACCAAATCGGAATCTTTATACCCCAAATAATTGGAATCCAGCTTGACAAGTGGAAAGGAAAAGGTAACAGCCTGAAAGCCCAAACTCTTCAAGGTTTGCGGAAGCAACGTCAGATCGCCCAAAATTTTGCTCAAAGTAACGGAAGCAACTCGACCTACCCCATTGTCGGCAAAAATCTTATTGGCCTCTACAATTCGCTGAGTAACTCCAGGCAAACCGCGATTATTTTCGCTTACTTGCGGATCCACAGAATCAATGGAGATAATAATCTCTCTAAGCCCGCTCTCGATAAGCCCCTCAACCTTTTCAGGAGAAAGAGTGGAACCGTTAGTGACAACTAGACTTTCCATACCTAGTTCTTGGGCATGCTGCATAAATTTCTCAAGATATGGGTTTATAGTCGGCTCGCCGCCCGTGAAAATCAAAAAGCGCACGCCGTTACGGTACAGACAATCGATGGCATTTAAACCGGGCGAAAGCTGAACCAGGGTTTTTGGAGAGACAGGTGGCTTAGTAGAAGGATTAGAAGTGGGCGTAACCTGGCTAACAGCCTGCTCACAGGCAGGAGCTGCTGTCGGTAAAGATTCACAAGTCGAGCTTGGAAAAGCCTTAGCAAGGCCTAAAGGCCCAGAGGAGCTTGAAACGGCATCAGCGGAGGAGTTCAAACCAACAGGGCCAAAATTCTGAACGGAGTCAGCTTTAGGGCTATGTTCACGGGAGAAACTGCAAAAACCGCACTTGGCGTTGCAGGCATTGGTAATGGCGAACTGGCAGGTAGAAGGGCCGCCATCTAAAAAAACCTGTCCCAAAATTTCTTTCCAATTCATATTTCAATTCCTCCAACCATTTCCAAACACTTAAGCAAAAAACAAAACCTGCCTAAACCTAAAGCACCTCAAAGTGCTAGCCTCACCCTCCCCCTATTTTTCGACTGAACTGCAGTCCAAATTTTCTAGGCGTCCTTCCAGCAACTTATAGCGTTCAAATCCAAATGTAACGTGTGGTTCTCGCCGCTGTGTCCCCGCTTCCAATAACTCGCAAAAATCAAACTCGAACCACTCCAGAAGCAGAGCCATTCAGAAACTTCTTAAAACTCTTGTTCAAAAGCAACAACCACCTTCAGGAAGCAACCACTACAGCCACTCCCAAGAATATAACCACCGTTCCCAGCCATCTCAAGGGCGAAACATGCTCATTTAGATAAACCTTGGCTAAGAAAGCATTAACCACGTAATCCAGTGCAGTCATGGGCAAAAGCAGTGAAAGATCGGCCATTGAGAGCATAATCATCCACAAAATAAAGGAACAAATTAGAAGTCCCGTTCCTACCATAACCCAGCCACTGCTAACAACACAGACTAATGTTTTGACCAAATCCCTCCAGCTATGAAGGGACACATCCACAGAGCGCATCCCTTTGGAGACAAAGATATTGCCCCAGGCTGTAACAAAAACTCCCGTGAGTATCAGAATCACTAACTTTAGCATGCTATGTTTCCATCCAAATCAGCCCCCGCCTCTTCGCTTTCCATAAGTTCTGCCCTCTATAATGACTTTCAAGCAGGCATTTACCACTTTTTTAAAGAATTCACATGGAAATAGGAAAACTCGAAGAGTGTTTTGTAAAGGAATGGTGTTTTTATGCGCCGGTTGATGATGCTTTTGTTTACTGCAATGTTGGGGCTGTTGCTGGGGCTTCTTCCATGCGGCCATATTGACGGCGTCAAAGCAGCGGGAGCGGGCTCTCCAGTGTTGCTATTGCAGTCGGAGATTGGTGGAAAACTAGTAATTGCCAACGCTGTGATTGTTAAAAAAGAAGCAGAGAACAGCTTGGCTCTCACCAGCTACGAAGCCATCAAGGGAGCAGCCAGAATAACCGCTCTAGTGCATGGTAGCCGCTCTCCGCTTCCGGCTAAGCTGTTAAAATTTGCACCAGAGGCCAATTTAGCTCTTTTAGAAGTTCCGACTACAGAAGTTTTGCCAGCCAGTCTGGGCGACAGTGAGGTCGTTAAGCTGAAGACTCCGGCTCGAATTGAGTTTGCCGGCCCTATTATGAGCGGCGACGTAGCCACCTCTTTTGAGGTTATTAAGCGTTCTGCCAACGTCGATAACATAGCCAATCGCCCAAACGGTTCCGTAATGCGCCTGCTCCTTGCGCAACCATCCGATGACAACACCAGTGGTGCGCCTGTTTTCCTTCCAAGTACCGGCGAATTAGTGGCTATATCCTTCTCTGCTGATGCCTCAGGAGGCAATAATAATTATAGGTTTGCCGTACCTACTTCTATGGTGGGAGCCCTCTCCGACAAGCTTAAGGTCTCCGGCGATTCCGTTGCCAATATTCGAGTTTTAGATGGCAAAGATGCTCCCATTTTAGATGGTGGCGAATCCGGCGCCAATGGTGATGGCGGCGGTCTTTTAGTGCCCATTATCGTAGTTGTTGTGGCAGTAGTAATATTGGGTGGTACCGCCTACACCCTCTTCTTTAAAGGCAAAGGCAAAAGCAGCAGTGCCGTTGAGCCCTTCTCAGTCATGCCGATTCTGCCAGAGAGTATGGAGATGGCCTTCATTACCTCTGAAGGTGTGCTTCTGCCCATGGATAAAGATCCCATCACGATAGGCCGTTCCGATACCAATGATTGGTGCTTTACCGAGTCTAGCGTCTCCGGTCGTCACGCCCGCATTCGCAAAGCTCGTAGCGGTTCGGGGTACGAAGTTGAAGATTTGAGTAGCACCAATGGAACCTTTGTGAGAGGCCGCCAGGTGGGAAGAAGCGAGATCATTAATCCTGGTGACGTTGTAAAATTCGGTCGCAAGATCGAGGTTAAACTTGTTAGCAGAGCAGAGACCTTGCTGAGAAATTCGAAAAAGACAGCGGTGGCTCCAGAGTAATCTGAAGTCTAGTTTGTGAATAGTTTTGCAGACTGGCTCGAGCCGAAGGCCCGCCGATCTGAGGGGGGGATCGAGCTTAATAAGGACAGGTTTACGCAAAAAAGCATAGCACTGTCAAAAAAAACTAGGACGGGGAGCATTTTTAGGATATGAGTACGCCTTTTACCTGTTATGATGTTTTCTTGGCCGTGGCAGGACGCCAAAAGCCCATAAGCAGAGAAGCCTTAATAAAGGCTATGTGGATCGAAGATACCGATTTGGCTACACTTGACAGTGTTTTAGGAGATTTGCTCAAGCAGCACCTTTTGGATGGCGATGCCTCAGGGTACGTGAAGGGCTCTCATTCCAAGGCTTCCGACCTTTTGGAACTACTTCTTGTGGCCGTAGGATACGAGTTCAACTATAACTTGTACCTTTCGGAGGACATGCAAAACTTTCTGCAATCGGTCTATAAGTTGGAGAGTTTTTCCGATAGCGAACTGGATTCTTTACCCCAAAAGCGTGAATTTTTGCACAACATGATCAAGGATCGGCTTATTCTGTTTATTAGCTATGAGCCGTTAGTTATGCGCCTTCCCCACGTTCTTTTTTTTGACTTGATTTGCTCCTACTTCGGCATCAAGCCGCGTACCAAATTTTTTGATAGGAAACTGAATTTAGATCGAATTATAAGCGATAAGCTCAGTACTATAGAAGCCAAAGAAATGCTTCCATTTTCCATGGGCTCACGTTATATTTTTGCTTCCGGTAGCAGTACCATCGAACGTAGTATCCCTAAAATGCAAAGGCTTATAACCTACGATATTGTCCCCGAGCAGGGAGAAGTTTTCGATCAAGTTACCAAAGAAAATTTTGCCAAAGCTAAGCAGTTGGTCGAACGCAATTCGGTCCTTCTCAAGCGTAGTCTCAGTATAGAAATAATCCATCAATATCACTCTGTGGCTTTGGCTCTGAACGCAAAGGAAGATGGATACCGCACCTTCGAGGTGGAGATTCGCTCGAATCCATATTTCAAAACTGCTCAAGCCAAGCGCATCCCGGAACTCATAGATAAATTACTGGCAGATTATAGGAAAGCTATTTCGACCTCAGCCGGATTATTGTCTATAATCGCTGCCGCTTCCTATTTCTACAATGGATTTATTCATATTCACCCTTTTGAAGACGGTAACAGTCGAACGGCCTTCTTGGCTATGTTGCACATCTTCAACCTTTTTGGCGTAGATTTTGATGTTCCCGAATGTTTCGATTACAGCTTCATTAAGGTAACTAAAGGACAGAGAAAGCGCAATGACAACGAATTGCAGGAACTGCTCAAAGAAATCTACATATCGACGCTCAATAAGAAAGAACTGGAGCTCATGACCAATTTAGCCAAGAAGCTTTAAGTAGTTATGACTACTTTGGTAGCTAACGATATTATAGACCAGCGCTACCAAGTGATCCGACCGCTGGGTGAGGGAGCTCAAAGTTGCGTTTATCTGGTTAGCGATTTTGCCCGTCCCCTGGCCAGGTGGGCTCTTAAACAGTTGCGCTTAAGCGAGCTTCCCCAAAGCGAGCAGAAACCAGCTTTAGCCATGTTTGCCCGTGAAGCGGACATACTTCGCAGGCTCCACCATCAGGCTCTGCCCAAGCTCATTGATTATGCAGAGCCTGCCAATGAGAATCCTTATATTGTCATGGAACGCGTGTCCGGACATCCCTTAGATGAGGTCCTCGACCGCCGTTCTACCCCCCTGCGACTAGAAGAAGCCCTGCCTATCGCACTGCAACTTACCCATTTGCTGTGCACGTTGCACAGTCAAAATCCGCCTATCATCTACAGAGATTTAAAGCCATCTAACCTGATACTGGCTGACAGTGGCATGGTGCGGTTAATCGATTTCGGCATCGCCCGTTTTCGCAGTGATCGCTCTGCCAAAGACACACAAGAACTAGGCACTCCCGGTTACTCCGCCCCAGAGCAATACCGGGGCAATTCCAGTCCACGCAGCGATATATACTCACTGGGGGTTACCCTATACTACATGCTGACTTTCAAAGATCCGCAGGACCAGAACTTTAATTTTCCACCTCTAGAAGACGTGATCGATGTTCCCAAGGAATTGAGCGATATAGTGGCTAGATGCCTGGAGGTGGATGCCGAAAAGCGTCCCACCTCCGCTCTGGACGTGCAAAAACAGTTGTTGCGTGTACTCGATAGTTGTGAAAATAGAAAAAGCCATCAGACTCAGCCACTTGAGCCCGGCTTGCTTCATTTAAGCAAACACCTAGCCATGCTAAACAGCTAAAGAAGCAAAGCCCGCCAACTACTCAAAATGCCGCCTGGTGGCGTATGTTTCCCGAATTTTCAAGACCTGATAGCAAAACACCTGGCTGGGTTACCAACAATCCGATAACCCCTTCCCAGGGCTTCTTGTGACCTTAAGCAAATGTACGAAAATACAAGAATAAGCAGAAAAATGCTAAAAAATAATCGGGCTGAACAAACTAAAGAAAAAGCCCGAAGGACGGTGCCCCTTCTTGCAAGTTCCAGCGACAACACCACTGCCGGCTGGCTTTGCAGGCATGCTAGGAGCGCCATCAACTATATAGGCGACCTCACCTTTGGCCACCATGCCCAGCTTTTCTCTGGCAACATCCTTGACACCTTCGGGCCGCTGCAATCTGGCCTGCTTTTTCTCCAGGACCGTAATTTCCGTCCTAACCTGAGCGACATCACGCTCACACTGTTCCAGCTCTGCTAGCTTATCTCTATACTCCTGACGTTGTTCACCCAGTATGCTTACAAAGTAATATACCCCCGCCGCCAGCAAAAAAGCCAGGACACACCCCAAAACACTGTTACGGAACAAAGCCGATCTAAAGAAACGCCTGATCTTATTGAACACCCCTGCAAACCCTAGCCCTTCCGCAGCCAACTCATCAAGCAAACCTCTACAAAAAAAAAGGCCGCAGCCCGCCACGCTTACGCTTATGGGATTCGACCTCAGGTGGGTTATTATCCTGCCACATTAAAATTTTTTTTGCCTTGCTCCCTTACCATCTGTACTAAGACGCAGTGCACAGAAACGACAACAGCTCCCACCCGCTACACTAAAAAAACAGCAGGGCTGGGAGCTACCAATCTAAACACTCATCTATTAAAAGAAAGCGAAACTTCTCTTACCAATCGTCACGATCGCGGTCACGATTGCGATCGCGGTCACGACCGCGGTCGCGCTTACGATTGCGTCCGTTCAAGCTTGGCGGCGGATACACATCGGCGAAACTGGATAGGTCAAAATCTGCAGCACCAAATGACGAAGCTGACGAGCTGCGGTTGTTAGAACGAGGGGCACTAGAACGTCCGCTACTGGGACGCGCTCCAGCGGCTTTGGTACTGCCGCCATTGGCACGGTAGCAGTCAGAGCAATAAACGGGACGACCGTTGTTAGGTTGGAAAGGTACTTGAGTTTCCTTGCCGCATTCAGCGCAGACCGCGCTGTACATCTGGCGGGGAGAGTGTGGGCTAGCAGCAGCAGTTTGGTCTGCATCGACATTGCGGGGAGCTTTCACATTGCCAGCGACCTGGCCGGCTTTGGTGGCCTTGCGGGCAGCCCTGCATTCAGGGCAACGACGCGGCTCTGAAAAGCCATGAGATGCGTAAAATTCTTGATCACCTTCCGTGAACACAAACTCCGCGCCACAATCGACGCACTTTAGGGACTTATCCACTCCGATTTATATCTCCAGTATAATATGCAAAGGCAGAATTCCAAACGCTCGACAAGAGAATCTAATTTTCTGCTCGCTAACAATACCATTTTTAAGGCTGGCTTTCAATAGTCAAAAGAGAGAAAATTACGCTGATACCTAAATTATTCCAAACTTCACACAAAACTGGGTCACAAATATTTTAGTAACTGAAAAGATACAGGAACTTGCAATGCCTGCAGCAAAATTTTTACTATGAGTAATACGGGCGCAGCCTCCAGAAAAACTCCCCATAAAGGTCTACAAACGCTTCTTGTCGGTTTGCTGCTCTATGTATCAATAACCTTGTATAAATCCGGGCTTTGGCTAATTATTTACGATGGAGGAACTGCTAGAAACAGCCTAAGTGAAGTGATAGCCATAATGCGGTGCCTGTTTGCTTCTAGACCACTTATTGCAGCCTTCGAAGTCGCCGCCTGCGCCTACTTCGCCCATTGTTTTCTCAGGGAAACATTCAAGTGGCCTGCTCATTTGACAGCTTTCCTCGTCTCGGCAGGCTCCATATTGGGGCAAGCTTACGCAACCCATGAAGCCCTCCGCGTTCGCCAAATGGATTGGCTAATTTTGGCTATTTTAGCAGTAATATTAGCTGGACTCTATTTGATGACGCGTTGCCTTATATCTGTTGCCCAAGAACTGGGCATTTATCTTTCCAAAATTCAAATACCCACAACCAATTTGGCTTCAATAATACAAAAGTTTGAAAGACACCCATTCATCTGTAGTTGGATAACCATTTTCACCAGTTGGATGCCTACAGCCTTTATAAAATACCCTGGAGGCTTAGGGTACGACGCTTATTTTCAAATAGAGGAATATTTTGGCTTTGCTCCTCTAGCCCACAAATACTGGCCGGTTGCTTCCAGCGTATTTATGGGCGCTATGGTTGATTTAGGCCACAAATTATTCGGTTCATTAGATGCCGGATTATTCTGCTTGACCTTGGTTCAGGCGGCAGCCTGCTCCGCCATATTGGCCTACAGTTTGTCGGCGGGAAAAGAGTTACAGATTCCCAGACGCTGGCGCTGCTTCATGCTATTTTTGTACTCTATAGCCCCCATATATTATTCGCAATGCACCTCTATAATTAAGGACATGATTTACACCTGCCTGGTGGTCTTGCTGATAGTGCTTCTAGCCAGGAATTTGTTTAAAGATCACTTTAGCATGATCGACTACGGCTGCTTAACGTTCACCTCATTTCTAGTGTGCATATTTCGCAGCAACGGTATAAGCATCATTCTGTTGGGCCTACTGGTTCTGTTGATCCACAATTTATTCAGCACACCCAAGCGCTGGCCGCTTTGCTGGGCTTTAATGGGAGCAACCGGACTCTTTTGCGCTTATTCTTGGTTTATTTCTCATGCTATAGATTTACCCAAGGATGGAATCAAGGAAGGGCTGTCTTTGCCATTTCAACAGACAGCTCACTACGTCAAGGAATACGGTCATGAAGTTACAGCCCAGGAAAGGGAAGCAATAAACGCTGTGTTGGATTATGAGGCGTTGCCTAGCATTTATGACTGTCTTCTAAGTGATAACGTCAAGGCCACCTATCGCGGTGACTCCAACAAACTGCCCGCTTATTTCAAAATATGGATCGCTCAGTTCTTGAGGCACCCAGCCGCATATCTGGAATCTCCAGTAGCCAATACCGGCGGTTTCTTTTACGTAGATGCAGAATCTATGTGGACTTGTAGCGATCCCGGCAATTGGAATAAGTTGATTTACACATATGAGCCTTCCGTTTTTTTTGTGCGGCTGAAGGCTCTATGTTTAAACGCCACCGAATGCCTGGCCAGGATGCCGCTCTTCAACCTAATTAACAGTGTGGCTACATCCATTTTTATAACTTTAGGACTAGCCTTAGAGTGCCTGCGCCAAAAAAATTGGAAAATGCTTTTCCTCTTGCTGCCTTCAATCATGGGAATTTTGACCTGTGTGGCTTCGCCAACTTTCTACAACGGTGGGATCCGCTATGCCTTCCCCATCGTTTACGCCCTGCCATTTCTTTGGGGGCTGTACCTCAAAGAAAAATTACAACGCTCTGTAGTAAGCTAGCTTGCTTCACCATTTATTCCGTTCCATCCCTATTTAGCACCGCCCCCCCCAATCACAGAAGGCCTTGATGATATGCACCAATTATTCGATAACAAAAGTTCAGAAAAAAGAATACTTGCTATATTTGCTGTACTATATGTGCTGCTTGCTCTTACAACTATCGGCCTCAAGGTTTACACCAGCCTCGAAGAAATTAAGTTCTCTCAGGCTGTTCCTCGCACTAAGTCGTCCAATTACAGAGAATTTATGAACTTTTATAGTATCAACGACAAACCTGTAAACCATGTTCAAGTTGTAAACAGTTCGGATGCTTTTCTCGAGGCCCCAGGATGTCGTTTGCAGCTGTCCGCCCCCTTAGACTCTGTTCCTGTGCGCTATGCCGTAAGGAATGAGTGTATAGCCGAACTTACTTTGCAATATAAAGGCTATCTCTATCAGTACAACGCCACCCGTGATCCCTACCAAAATATTACCAGTCTCAGTTTCTGTACCTACAGTTCAATGGTACGTAGCCGTGATAAAATAAAGCTAGATTTTGCTACTCCAGAATGGATTTTGCACTTTCCCTCTTCAAGCGGAAGAATTGTATCGGCTGCATTTCGGCGCTACGATGTATACGCTAGAGAAGTGTCCTGGAAGTCGGATGGAGTACGCTACAACATGATAATTTATAGAAACATGAATCCTAGGCCGGGCAGACCTATTGATGAGGAGAATGCCTACAAATCCATCGATAACTATGCCGATCTGATCGCTTTAGCCCGAGAGGCAATCTTCAGAGATGTGCGCTAGATTCGTAAAAGTTGAAGCTACAGTTTTAAAATATTCCGATTTATAAAATAAGGCTGCTTAACAGCTACCGAAGGAAAAAATGCCAGAATCAGACAAATTGGGAAAATCAATTGGGCTAAGCTTGCTTATTTATGCGGCCATAGCCTTCTACAAGGCCGATATGTGGATAGTTTTACACAATGATGGAAGCCGAGGACTTCCCCTGTGCGAACTAACTAGCTTATGGCAATGTCTGTGGATAGACTGCATCTGCACCTGTACCTTTAAATTATTTGCCTTTGCTTACTTAATATATAAACTGCTCAATTGTAAATTAAAATGGTATGAAAATTTAACTGTCTTTTTGGCTGCCCTGGGACTGGCTGCAGATAAAATTTATGGATATGAGGGTACTCTATTTAGCGGCAAAACGGACAGCATCAGCGCACTAGTCCTGATTGTAGCTACATTAGGCTTATATGAACTAATCTATTACCTGTTGCTGTTTTTCAAGGTAGCGCTAAACTGGCTGAACAATCTTCCAGATGCTTTTTCAGGATGGCTGGGCCACTGGCACCTTCAGTTGGAACAAAACCCTCTTGTCTGTAGCTGGTTAATTATCTTTGCTTGCTGGCTTCCCTGGGCTATAGTCAAATATCCTTTGGGAATAGATGAGGATGCCTACTACCAAATAGAAGAATATTTCGGATATTCTCCCCTGGCTTCAAGGTATTTTCCCGTAACCTCCAGCCTGTTTATGGGAGCCATGGTTGACCTGGGAAGAGTTATATTCGGCTCTATCGACAGAGGTGGGTTCTTCTTGGTTTTAGTTCAAATGGCTATATGTTCGGCTTGCCTAGCTTACACAATTGCAGCCGGGTTTAAGCTGCAATTTCCAAAGCGATGGAATTACCTAATGCTCGTGGTCTACAGTGTCGCTCCCATCTACTCCTCTTACTGCACCTCTATTCTCAAGGATAACCTTTACGCATGCTCAGTGGTACTTTTTACGGCTATATCAGCGGTAATTTTGTTAAGTGAGCCAAAAAATCTCATTTACCCAACTATTCTGATAGCATCCGCTTTCTCTATGTGTGCCTTGAGAAATAATGGGATATTTATAGTTCTTTTTTGCCTTGTGTTCGTTTTGGCCCACATCTTATTCTTTAAAACAGTTAAAGCTGGCGCATATAAGCAGTTGGGATTGGCTCTAGCCGCAACCGCCATCATGTTCGGAGGATACACTCATCTTCTCACTCACATGATTCATTATCCGCCCGGCGGCCTAAAGGAAGCCCTGTCCCTCCCCTTCCAGCAAACCGCCAGGTACATAACCTACCATGGCTCTGAAATAACACCCGAAGAAATCGAAGCTATAGATGCAGTTATAGATTACTCGCTACCTTACGGTTACAACAGCCTACACAGTAACAATGTCAAAAAGACTTACCGCGGCCGCAATCAAAAGTTGCCAGCCTACTTTGCCGTATGGGCAAAACAATTCATCAAGCATCCCTTCACCTGTATAGAAGCCACCATAGCCTGCCAGTTTGGATTTTTCAGCATAGACGCAGAGTGTATATATATTCACAACGTTTGTAGAGACATCAATAGAATGATCTATCACGCGCCACAATTTCTAATTAAACCTAAGGCTATAGCCATGAATTTAACCGAGTGCTTATGGAGAGCCCCGCTTCTCAAC
>OMRK01000135.1 GCA_900313515.1 uncultured bacterium
ATTCACGATTATTGTTACCAGCGCGGTTTTACCATCTATCCAGGCAAGATGCAGGGGAAGGGTACCTTCCGGCTCTGTGCCATGGGGGCCATAGATGCGCCAGATATTGGGGCTTTTTGGCAGGTTTTCCGAGAAGCTCTCGAGGTTTTGGGAGTAAAGGTGCCGGTTACTTACAAGGCTTAAAGATGTAGTTTGCGGATTTCCTGTAAACTTATAAGACAGTCCTCTGCTGAGTAGGAAATAGCCTGGTAATTGCTGTAGAACAGCCTTATATGAAGACTGTCTACACATGCTTTAGCACCGATGTAATTCATGCTGGTCACTTAAATATTATCAACGAGGCCGTAAAATATGGTCGGGTGATAGTAGGGGCTTTGAGTGATGAGGCCTCTATCCGCTACAACCGTTTCCCAACCGTGCCGTTGGAAAAGCGGATTGAACTTTACAAAGCACTGGCCGGAGTTTCCGAGGTAGTTGTTCAGAACGATATACTTTACGATGGGGTTATAGAGAAGCTCCATCCCGATTATGTTATTCATGGCGATAACTGGAACAAGGGCCCCATGTTGGTAATTCGCTCCCATGTCGATAGTCTGCTTTCTCGTTACGGCGGACGTATTATTGATGTCCCTTACACTTACAGTCCCCAGGTTGCTAAAGTTGATAAGCAGCTAAGAGAGCGTCAGTCTATGCCGGAATATCGCCGAAAACGTCTGCGCCAGCTAATTAAGATGCGTCCTATTGTGAAGATTATTGAGGCGCACAGTGGGCTTACCGGCCTGATTGCGGAAAAAACGGTAGTAGAAGATAACGGCTTGCTCGATCAATTTGATGGTATGTGGCTTAGCTCTCTTTGCGACAGCACCGACCGCGGTAAGCCGGATATTGAACTGGTTGATATGACCTCCAGGATGCGCACTTTAAATGATATTTTGGAGGTGACCACCAAACCTATAATAATCGATGGCGACACGGGTGGACTTACCGAGCATTTCGTTTACAATGTGAGAACTCTGGAGCGCATGGGCGCTGGAGCGGTAATTATTGAAGATAAGACTGGTCTTAAGAGAAATAGCTTGTTGGGCACAGAGGTTGCGCAAAGCCAGGACACCATAGAGAATTTCTGCGCCAAAATTGCTGCGGGCAAGGAGGCTCAACTAACCGACGATTTCATGATTATTGCTAGAATTGAGAGTCTTATTCTCGAGCGCGGTCTGGATGATGCCTTAAAGCGTGCTTACGCCTTCCGGGAAGCTGGTGCCGATGGCCTGATGATTCACAGCCGTAAGAAGGAGCCCACCGAGATATTTCAGTTCTGCGATAGCTTCCGAAAGCAAGATCAACACACCCCTCTAACTGTTGTGCCTACATCATTTAATGCTGTAACTGAAAAAGAGCTCATTGAACATGGGGTGAATATTGTCATATATGCTAACCAACTGATGCGAGCGGCTGTGCCGGCTATGCAGAGAACGGCTGAAGAAATTTTGAAGAATCACCGAGCTTTGGAGGCCGATTCGCAGCTTATGCCTTTTAAGGAAATAATCAGGCTGATTGACGAACTTTAATCAGTGAACTGTCTTGGAGCCGTGGGGAGCATAGATGATTAACTTTTAACAGCTTCCTAAGCGTGATGCGGCCCAGGCTGCTGGAACTGCTGGAACGTTTACACAGACAATTAATTTTCCTCAGGCTGCGGTTGCGGGCGGGTTCAGGCGGGGAGGGACGCCTCTATTTTGTAGGGCCTGAGATGGTTTTAGGCTGTAATAATTTTAGTAGAAGGGCATTTTGATTTATGAGAGATGAAATTGCTGTTTTAATAGCCGCAGGTTTGGGAACGAGGATGCAGCCGCTTACGCTCAAGGTGCCCAAGCCGCTGGTTAAGGTCAAGAATATGCCCATGATTGAAACTATGATAAGGGGACTCAATAGGCGAGGGGTCAAGAGCATTTACGTGGTGGTTGGCTATCTGGGGGAGCAGTTCCAATATTTAAGCCAAAAATACGAAAATGTAAATATTATTTATAACGATGAGTACAGGAGCAAAAACAACATATCTTCCGTTTATGCTGCCCGGGAGGTGCTGGGAGAAAGGGATTGCTTTATCTGCGAAGCCGACATCTTTGTTACCGACCCTTCCATTTTTGATGTGGAGCTTCATAATTCTTGTTATTATGGCAAAATGGTTGAGGGACACTCTGAAGATTGGGTTTTCGATCAGGATGGAGCGGGCCGGATTACCAGAGTTGGCAAAGTTGGCGATAATAAATATAACATGTGTGGCGTTTGCTTCTTGC
>OMRK01000139.1 GCA_900313515.1 uncultured bacterium
AAACCTGTGCGAAGGCTTGACCGAACTCCTCAACGCTGGCCCAGCGCTGAGCCGGATCCATATTGACACATTTCAGAATAACCTCATCCAACTCCTTAGGAAGGTCGGTAACGAGCACACTGGGCGGGTCAAATTTAAATGGCACTGCGCTGGGATCTACACCAGTCAAACATTGGTGTAAGGTAGCTCCCAAAGCATAAATGTCGGTGCGAGCATCCGACTGACCACTCCCATACTGTTCGGGGGCGGCATAACCAGGCGTGCCCAAGGCCACCGTATCCGTTCTTTTACCTTTGGTGAAAAATCTGGCTATGCCAAAATCGATCAACTTGACCACATGCTTGGCCATAACCATTATGTTGGCAGGTTTCAAATCACGGAAAATAATGGGAGGTTCGTGAGTGTGCAGATACTCCAAAACATCGACCAGTTGCCTAGTTATATCGGCGATTTCTTCCAATGAGAGCCTGCCCTGAGGAGAATTGCGCAAAAGCTTCTCCACTGTATCGCCTGTAACTAAATCCATAACGATATACTGGCGCCCTCTCTCGCTGAAACAGTGGGTAATGCGTGGCAAATTGGGATGTTCCAGATCGCAAAGAATATCCGCTTCAGCCTTAAAGCTGCGTACGGCCTCGGCACGATCGACCTGACTGTCGAAATTATCAGTCATTTCCTTGACAGCCCAGTGGCGTTTGGAACTTAGGTCGGAGGCGCGGTAGACAGCCCCCATGCCGCCCTCTCCCAAAATTCCCTCAATGGGGTAACGGTTACAGAGTATATCGCCAACTTTTAAACCTGCAGCCATAATAAAACGCCCACTCCATCTTCCCAGCAACCTGCTTATCCGTTCTAACGGCTCTCAGCAAAACTGACCTATCCTACCGCCCGCCTCCCAAAAGAGTGCGGCAGCTCCCCCCTCACTAACTTTAGCCAAAATCTTCCCTGTTAAGTTATATTTCGTTAAGAAACGCCTTCTCCACCAGACGACGCCTCTCCACATACTGGGGATTACTTTCAAAATCCTTAGTTAGGCCCTTGGACTTCTCTATGAGGCTTTCGAACCAGAATCCTTCCTCGAAATCCTGCACGCGCAAGCCGATCATTCGCCCCAACTTAGCACCGTAAATGACGGCCTCTCTCTCTTGCTGAGGGATCACGCTATGATACAGAAAACGACGCACTCCGGATTCTGCCTCCGACGCATCCCCCAAATTATTAAGACGCCCTCTCAAAGCGATCGCCTTTTCCAAACGAATGCGGTTGTGATCCAAAAGACAGTGGCTGAGTTTACGGCATAGAATGGGGGCAATCAGACGCTCAAAATTGCGTCCCGCTTCACGATCTAAACTGTCGGCATCGTAGCCCATGGGCAAAGGAATATGAGCAGGATTGGCCCACTTTACACCATCACGATCTATAGAGTGGAAGGAAAGTGCCTCCCACTTTAGGCCAGATTTAGAGCCAAAGCACTCGTAGCTCCTATCAAATGGCAGAAACGGGTTGGTGATGGCCACACCCGAGCGCATGAGCAGACCGCGGGAGATGTCAGGGAAACTCCTGATATTAGCCTGAGGAGCCTGACCAACTTCGGCCGCATAACCAGCCAGTACCTGTTCGTAGGTATTATCGTAATTGCCGCTGTAAGCCCGATACTGAGCCACCCGATAGAGGGCATCGAGCATAAAACTATCGATCATGATGGTGCGGTAATAGGTGTATGCACCGTAAGAGCTGCTGGAAGCCAGCGAACAGATTACTACCTTGTTCTTGGTCGGTGTGTACTTGCCCAGGTTGGAAGCCGTATAAGGAGCGCTCCCCTGAACTTGCGGCAGCTGCTCCATAAACAACAAACTAACGTTCCCATTGGCGTAAGCACGCGGTATAAAGGGACTTATGGAAGCACAGATACGTCCTAAAGTGTTGGCATAGCGAACATCTAAAGCGTAGCGGTTGAGCCCTCTAGCCAAATATTCTCGGCTGTTGGCCGTAACACTGTTCTCTATGGAACTGGAAAGTTGCTCAGTCGGCATGCGATGCAACTTTTCGCACAAGGAGACAGTGTCGTCTGGGAAATACACCTCGGCCGGCACACCCAGAGCCGAACTTCCGCTCATGGCCCAAAACAAGGCGCAACCCAAACCCAAAGCCATAAACTTCAACTTACGATGCATAGCACGCCTACCCTAAATAACATTCGCTCTAGCTTTTTCCCCTTAGGCCATAATGCCTGCAAAGACCGCACACTTGCTATCGTACATTACGTGCCGCCTCACCTGCAGATCCATTAATCTACAGACTCTGCCCTTTCACCATCTACCGGGTTACAGCTCCTCATGCAGTGCCGCATGCTTCCGCCTCCCTACGCTTCAAGCAAAATTCCAGCATTTAGTTTCGATGTGGGTCAATTTATAACCTTGAAGACGGAAGACTGCCAGCCTTGTCCAACGGCGTCAAGCAACGCTCACACCTTTCCCAAATCCCAAAATTTTAGTCCAGATGTAAAAAAATTCTTTAAGCGATGAAGCCCTTTTTTACGGCCTAACCCAGACCTACGTCTAAAATCTCAAACAATTCTTTGAAGGTTGAGGCTTTAAAGAAAGCCGGATTAGTACAGTCATAATAGGGTAGATGGCGGCGTAGCTTACGCACAGCCGACAGTTCCGACTCATCTAGATAAGTATTAACCAACTCTAGATGGCGCCTGAGCAACTTCTGGGATTCTATTCGTGCTGACTGTATTCCAGATTTTAAGGAATTATTCAATCTGGCAAAAACATCGGGATGTCCCAGCGCTCCTCGGCCTAGCATCAGCCCCTGGGCCTTGGGGACAGCTCTCAACATGTTTTCCGCCGATTCATGATCGGTAATATCACCATTAGCGTAAAAGGGAACGCTACAGGCTTCACCAGCTAAACGCATGTGGGCGTAACTAACTGTTCCGCTGAATTTATCAACGGCCAAGCGCCCATGCATAAAAACAGCCACAGCTCCCAAATCTTTCAACCTTTTCAAAAAGGGCTGCACGTTAAAGTGGTCCCAACCCAAGCGCATTTTCACAGTAACAACGGCCATTCCCTGACATACTTGGGCACAAGCTTCCAATAAGTGGCTGGCCGAATCTAGATCGCGAAGCCACGCCGCTCCCCCTCCGTTTTTCAATACCTTGGGAACCTGGCATCCCAAGTTTAGATTGATGGCTTTACAGCCGCGATCCATCAAGAACTTGCAAGCTTGCACCATATCGGCCTGATTGCCTCCAAAAATTTGTACCTGCAATCCTCTATTCAGTTCACCATCTTCCCAGTCCAGCAACTTTAAAGTGTGAGCACGGCTACCCTTGTCCAATAGGGCCCGGGCCCCAATCATGGGCAAAATGGCTCCTGCCAAGCCACCAAACTCATAGCAGAGCAAGCGGAAAGGCTTATCGGTGATTCCCGACAGCGGCGCCAAGTATAAAACCGGCTCACTCAATTTTGGCAATGTTTCCCTCTCCATTTTATCCGCCCTCACACAGCAGCCCCGGCCTTGCGACCTGAGCTCGCGCACCGCCTGCTAACCTGCTACCCCCCTGCGCCGCGCCAGAACGCGCCCAACCTAAGCCCGCTCACCGCCCGAAAGTCGGCAACCCTCTCCGCAACCTCCCCCCCGACTATGCAATTTAAGCCTGCGCACCGTCTGCTAACCAGCCGCCTTCGTACCGTCTGCCCGCCCACTTGGCGCTAGGCCGACGCACCAGCCCCGGAGCCCAACCATTACTGCCACGCCCTCTTTTCCCCTGTTTAGGAACCCCGCTCTATCCCTTCTCTCCCCACGACTAAAGCAAGGATTAATTGCTAATTGTTAATTGCTAATTGTTAATTGTTCTATCCTCATAACTAAAGCAAGGATAGAGAACGACTCAGATAAAGGCTTTTCCACAATCTAGGCAAACTACAGCGAAGCATGATTTTTTCAAGATTAATCCGCCTAGCCTGGGGAGAGCTGGGGGATCCTCCCTACAAAAATATTGGTGT
>OMRK01000140.1 GCA_900313515.1 uncultured bacterium
TATCCTGAAACTCCTTGACTATGATGGCATCGGCTCTGGCACTGGTCTGCCAATGTATGAAGCGTACGTCTTCACCTTCTTGGTACTCATGCAACCCGTAAAGATCGTCACTACCGCCTTTGTGCTGTGAGCGGCTGTGCGTAGCCGTGTCGTTGTTTTGGCTAGGGCGCAGGTTCTGTGCGCCTACATAGGCAGGGACAGTAAAAAGCTCGCTATCTCCGGTAAAGTAGGGGAAACCTGCTCCCTGAGATAGCAACTTCCTTGTATGGTGGAACGCTCCCAGTGGCGAACATAAGGTTACAGAGGGAGGCGCTAAGAAGCAGTGACTACGCCTTTGGCTTATGGCCGTGTAGATAAGGGTCTTTTTTTCGTGTGCACCCAGGTATTTAATAAAGAAAGAGACTCTGTTAGCCACCTCATTTGTAGAAGTTTGGTCGGATACATCTTGGGAGGTTCCCAGTATGGAACGGAGCAGTCTATGACCTAAGGTGGAAAGTTCGGTGTCATCTTGATTACCTAAGCTGGGCTGGGGAGAATGAATTTTGAACCAAGAGGCCGGCAGGACTTCTTCAACATTGACAAGCTGAAGTGGTGTAGAACCGTGGTTGTAAATTGTCAGCTCCACCGTAAACGGCCTGCCTAGGTTAACCTCTGCTTGTTTTATACGTCTATTTACCGAAATATTCTTAATGCGGATATGGACGCGCACAACCCCCACCACTAAGAAGCTGAGCAGCAAAGCGGTTATGACAAACAACCAGCCAGACTGAGTATTGGTAGCGATCAGAAAGAAAAAAGCGGCTAAGAATATAATCGGCCATTCCAGGCCTCGTTTGACTGCCTTCTTTAAACGTGACACAAGTTCATATCCAGTGGTAAATGATGGCCCAACCCTGGCCGTTGACCTGTATTGGAGGAGGCCGGGCTAGCAGGATAACGAGAGGCGCAGACTCTTCCCACGCTAGGCAAGCATATTCGGAGAAAATGACCCGAGCAAAGAGAAAAGCTGCGCCGTTTTTTTTAGGCCCTCAGGAAGGCCTCTCTTCTTCGTTTAATTGCTACTGACCGAGTAGGTTCCGACCAGCTCGAGTAGCCTGTTGGAGGTATCGACTGCTTCATTTATGGCAGTCTCGCTGTCGCACTTGCGTCCAAGAGCTTTAAACATAGCATCGTCTAAAATGCTACGCAGTGATTCCCACACTGGTACGCGGGGCTGTACAGTGGCCTTATCCAAGGATTTCACACCTACAACATACTCAGGATGCTTGTTTATGTAGTCAATATAAGTGGAAGACTTCAGAGCCGACTTGCGCACCGGTAAATAGCCGGTATTGATGGACCAGTCGATGGTGACGTCAGTACTGCACATGTAAGATACAAACTCGTAGGCGGCCATCTGCTTGTCTATGTCGCTCTCACTGCCACGGAAGATGGCCAAGTTAGTACCGGCAAACTGGCTGGATTGAGTTGTACCTTTGGGAATGGGCAACACGCCAAAATTCAGACCGCTGGCCCGGGCTTTTTCAAAACCACCTATGCGGGAAGTTGTCTCAATGTACATTCCTGCCTTGCCATTTTCAAACACGCGCGAGGCCTCGAAGGTAGGCAGAGCAGAAGCATCCTTGTGTACCAAATCTACCCAATAGTTAAGGCCCTCAGTACCCAACTTGCCGCCAAAAGCAGCCTTGTTATCTTTGGAGATAAAGGTGCCACCGTAGGAGTAGAGGTAATGACCGAAGACATCGACGCTGGGCACGAAAGCTAAGCCAGGGATTCCCTTTTTGTCGTGAATAGCTTTGGCTGCTTTACGCAATTCTTGCCATGTTGTCGGGGGCTTAAGCCCTAACTCATTGAAGATATTCTTGTTGTAGTAGAGCACGTAGATGGACTTATTGAAGGGTACAGTGTAAAGCTTTTTGCCATCTTTGCCCGTGAAGGTATTCGCCGTCAGGAAAATGGGTACTAAGTCACTTACAAAGGACTTATCGTTGGCAGGTATCAGATCCTCAACGGGGACCAAGGCATCGATACCCACGTACTGTGTTGTCCAGTTCTCGTATACCTGGGCCACATCGGGGGGAGTATTCTTGGCAATGCTCTCCAATATCCTGGAATAGAGGGCATTGTAGTCATTTCCGTACTGCTTGTTGGCCGACTGTATGCAGACGGAATTTACATGCACGCCTGGGTGAGTCTCATTAAACTTGGCCACCAAGCGCTCTAAGACCTTACCGCGGCTTCTGCTCATAGCGTGCCAAAAGGTAATTTCGATCGGCGGATCGGTTTGACTTCTGGCTTGACCTATGGTAGTTCCGCATATGAGCGCAAAAGCAAAAACAACTAAAGCTAGCAACGCTATAGGTACGAAGCGTGTCCTGGACACCATATTCACGCAACTCCTTATCACAAAATCCCTAATTTCAACTTTCAGTCCGGGTTCTTCTAAAGAAACGAACTTTTCCCCGCTGAAGTTGAACAAAATAAAACTAAAATCAAACAGAGTCTGGAGAGGCTCAATTTTTTTGCAAAAGTAGCAGCAATCTACTGCGCTTCTCCAATTAAATATCTACGGTTAAGGGAGCTTGGTTGAGTGAATGCAATACTAAGCTCACTGGAGTTGAATCTACGGGGACTTCGAAGACTAAATATCCGAAGTTGATACCAAAGGGGCGAAGTATAACTAACCAAAAGTTACTCAAGCCCTCCATGTAATCGTAGGAGTTAGCCTTCTGATCTAAGAGAGAAAAACGTCCGGTATAAATTTGTACCTGCTGAGAAATGTTCTGTTGCGAAAGATAAACTATAACGTAACGGTGTCCTTCCTTAGGACGATAAAAATCTTTGAAGGTAGAAATGTTCTCCACATTGGTGACTGTAACCTGAAACACAGAGTTTTTGGCAGTTTTGGGTACATAAACCCGACCGTTCTGGGGGCGCTGAGCATTAGCTGGCTGACTGGCACTTCCACCCTGCAGCAAACCCGAGGCGGTTTGAGGAACGGGGCCGGCCCGCAAATTTTGCGGCAGATAGGTTGAAGCGTCAGCCGGACGCAGAGAAACACTGCTATTAGCTCCCGTGGAGCTTTGTACAGAGGAAACGCCGCTTTGATTGGCGGCAGGGACGGCAGGGGTGTACGTTGTAGAAGCTTTAGGAGTTATAACTGGCTGAACTGTGGCGGTTGCTACCGGTCGGTAAGAGAGGCCGTTGGGATCTGACCCTGTAGTACGTGCAGTGGGAGCGTTGGTGGAAACGGTGCTAGTTTGGAGCTGGCTACTGGCCGCATTGTTTGTCTTTATAATAATACGATTACTGCGACCATCGAAGTCCACCGAACCTCCTAAAGAGCTGACGAAGGATTCGGCAGGCAGATAGATCCGACCATCGTAGTTATAGACGGTTCCAGGAACGACATTCCCATCGATTTTTACACTATTCAGTTTTGAATCCCAAACGATTTCAGCCCGCAAGGCTTGAGCCATAGTTTGAATTGGCAGATAAACTGTTCCATCTCGCATAATTGGAGTTGTGTCTATGCGCATGCCATCCACAAATACTTTGGCCGGTTCGGAAGCATAGACGCAATACGGCAGGATCAAGAACGCGAGCAATAGGGTTGTCGCCGACAATATCGATAGGTGAGCCCAAACCCTAACTGCAGGGGGCTTTAGCATCTTTTTTTACCTCCTCCCAAAAACCTGGCGCGTGCTCCTACTTGCTGAAGATATTCGCAAGGCCAGGCTGATAATATTCGCGTGTAAGAATAAAACACTCCACCTGTTTCTTTCCCGCCCATACCTCCATTCTTCCTGCTTGTTCCCCGTGTTTTAGCCGTACTTTCCTATTCGCTTTCGTACGCTTACACTAAACTACTTAGCTGGCCTTGACAATCGATCGCCCGCATTCACTACGATCGTTCCCCCTTGCAAGGATTTGCCCCGGTAGGCGTGGAAGGTCCCCCGCCGGTTCCTTAGCGATCTTGTCTTTTCCCACTTGGCAAGAGTTAGCTGGGGGAGCAGACGTACAGCATATATCCTCTGAGGAGATTCTTTAGAAAATGCAGTTTATACGTAGGAAATTGACAGGTCTTAACAATACGGAAAATGTTGAATCCGCTTTTGCAGTGGTCGTTGGCGAACGTTTTAGGCCCTTGGTGCGTGGAGGCCATGAACAGTTTGTTAAGATGTTGAACTCCGAAGAAGACCGAGTGGATGTCGCTGACAGCGATGTTTTCCTTACTCAGCAGGGTGAGGTCTTTTATTACCGTTTCGATCACAGTAAAAGAACTTTGGTGATAGGTGGCGCCTGTCAAGACGGAACTACGAGTGAAGCCTGGAAAATTTTAGCAGATAGCCTGCGCAAGGCTGCTCCCGAAGCTAAGTGGGAAGATATGCCGGTTGTTTCTGCTTACTTTAATCTTTCGCGTGAGGATTCTGAGCCTTTGCGGGTAGGCATGTGGGAACGACAGGCGGCCAATTGTCTGCGTAGTCCCGGGGTACGGCAGATCCTTAAGGTGGTCTACGAGAAGGGAACGGCTTCTCTGCCGGAAGCCGCTCAGGGGCGTTCCATTTTTGAGGTCGGCGAGGATGTTAAGAACATGGCCGACATGCGCATCATTAACCGTGAATTTGAAATCTTTTGTAAGGAGACGGGGCAGAAGATTAGCCGCGTAGCCAGCTTGACTGCCTTAGATGAGGCTGCTAAACGTGGTTTCCGTTGTTTCCACTGCGGCAGGTCTATCTCCGACGAACAGGTAGTTCAGTCTCTTTCGGTCTGCCCGCAGGGAGCTATTTTATCTAATCCCAACGTGTGGCTGGTGTATACTGTTGGAGCGGCCTTGCTTGATTGTGGAGTGCAGCCAGAGCACATACTCTTCCGTCATGAGGATAATTTCCAAAGCTGTGAGGTCTTCGCTGCCTACAAGGGTTCTTTACTTATGTTCTCCATCTCCGAGAAGGAACTCGATGCTGATTCCGTTTTCCGCATTATTACCCGGAGTCGCTACTTCCATCCTGATTATACCTTTGCCGTAACTTCCAGCACGGTTAGCAGTGAAGCTTATCGAGTTATAGAGGCGGAAAATGAGCGTATGCTCATTGTTAGCGATATAGATCGCATAAAAGAAGCCGTAGAATCTATCTCCGACAAGGCTTGCCGCATTGTATTAGGTGAACTGCTTCGCGACGTGCAGGAGTATACCGAAATTAATATAGGTAGCATTGTTGGTAATTATTTCTTAGGAGCTCCACCTGAGGTCGCTAAGAAAGAGGAAGTAGAGGTCGAAGGTGCTCAGGCTCATCCTGCAGGAGAGTCCGACGTAGCTCAGGCTTTGGGCGTTGAGGTTGAGCAGGTTAAACCTGATACACATGTCGATGAAAATTCGGAAGGTGAGCAGCCCGCTGTTACAGGTGGGGACAACGGTGGGTCCGGGGAAGTAGTCTCTGCTGAAGGAAAGCAGCCGGAATTGGCTGGAAGTGTAGTTGATTCTGTGGCTTCCGGGATTAAAGAACAGGCTGAAGAGCAAGTTGTATCGGCTGAAGATAAGTCGAATTTAGGTGTTGATCGAGTTTCTGTCGGTTCAGATGAAAACGGTAGCGAGAGCAGTGAAAGTGGAGTTGCACCTGCCAATTTGGAGACGAATTCGCAGCTTGATGTGGAAAATAACGTCAAAGAACAGGACGGTACTGTGGGCGTTGCCACTGCCGGGCGTGGTTCGGCTCCTGTTCTCAAGCTTGAAATAAATCCCAAGAAGTTAAGTGTTGAACCCA
>OMRK01000116.1 GCA_900313515.1 uncultured bacterium
GGTGATAAATGAATTTTTGAGTACTGGCCTTGCTCTGTGGTGGAGGTTTTGAAGTTTTATGGCGGGTAAGATTGTTGGTATAGACCTAGGTACGACGAACTCGGTGGTCTCCATTGTTGAAGGTGGCGAGTCGGTGGTTATTCCGAGCGCCGAAGGTGACTATCTGTTCCCCTCGGTGGTTGGTTTCTCTAAGACTGGTGAACGTTTGATAGGGTCGGTGGCTAAGCGTCAAGCGGTTTCCAATCCTGACCGTACGGTTATATCTATTAAACGTTACATGGGCACGGAGCACAAAGTTACCATAGATGACAAGCAGTACAGCCCCCAAGAAATTTCGGCCATGATTTTGCAAAAAATTAAGACTGACGCGGAAGCCTATCTGGGTTTCCCCGTGGAACAGGCTGTAATTACGGTACCCGCTTACTTCTCTGACTCTGAACGTCAGGCAACCAAGGATGCTGGAACTATCGCCGGCCTAGAGGTTTTGCGTATCATCAATGAACCCACGGCTTCCTGTATGGCCTACGGCTTAAACAAGGAATCGGAAAATGGCGATGATGGTAAGACTGAAACAGTTCTGGTTTGGGACTTGGGCGGTGGCACCTTCGATGTTTCCATTGTAGAAATAGGCGGTGGTTTGGTCGAGGTTAAGGCTACAGCAGGAAACTCCCACTTAGGCGGAGATGATTGGGATCAGCGCATTATGGACTGGCTTATTGAGGAATTCAAGGCCAAGTACAATATTGACTTGCACTCCGATCGTCTGGCCATGCAGCGCTTGAAGGAAGCTTCAGAGAATGCCAAGATTAAGCTTTCAGCAGAAACTTCCACGCGCATTAATTTGCCGTTTATTGCCGCCGATTCTACGGGACCTAAGCATTTGGATTTCGAGCTTACCCGTGTGAAGTTCCAAGCGCTCACTGCCGATCTTATCGAACAGTGCGAAGAACCGGCTAAACGGGCCATGAGTGATTCAGGACTTAGTATTCATGATATCAATAAGGTGCTTTTGGTAGGCGGTTCCACGCGTATGCCTGCCGTTCAGGACAAGGTGCGCTCCCTTTTCAACAAAGAACCTTCCCGCGAGATTGACCCAGATAAAGTGGTGGCCATGGGCGCCGCTATCCAGGGCGCAGTTCTGGCGGGCGAGGTCAAGGACATGGTGCTTTTGGACGTAACTTCCTTGTCCTTGGGTATCGAGACCGTTGGCGGCGTGTTTACCAAGCTCATTGAGCGTAACTCGCACATTCCTTGCTCGAAAACTCGTATATTTACCACTGCGGCCGATGGTCAGACCATTGTAGAAGTGCATTGCTTGCAAGGCGAGCGTGAGTTGGCTGCTCATAACAAGTCGCTGGGTCGTTTTGAGTTGCGCAATATTCCGCCAGCTCCCCGAGGTGTTCCTCAAATTGAGGTTACTTTCGACTTGGACGCCAACGGTATCGTGAATGTTTCGGCCAAGGATATGGCTACTGGAAACAAGCAGAAGATTACCATTCAGTCGCCCACTAACCTCTCCCGTGAAGAGGTTGACCATATGGTTAAGGAAGCTGCCGTTTATGCCGACGAAGACGCCAAGCGCCGTGAGGAGTCGACCATTCGCAACAAAGCTAACATCGAAATCGATACGGCTGAACATACTATGCGTGATCTGGGCGAGCGTATTACGCCCGAGCATTCTCGTGCGTTGCGTGATTCTATAGATCGTCTGCGCATGTCCATGCAGTCTTTCGATCTGCAGAAGATTGCTGCCGATACCAAGACCCTTTCCGATACGCTGTTTGCCATCTCCACCGATGCTTACTATTCGTTGGAGACGGGGCGTGTAGGGGCTGGAGCTCCCGGCAGCTCTGCGCTTAAGAGGCCTGAGGATCGAATTGAGACTGATGAGGGCAGTGAAGAGCCGGCTGATGAAGAGCTCTTCGGCTGGTTCGATAAGAAAGGATAGCAGGGTAACTGCTGTTTAACTGGTAACGTCTTCCATTAGGGTGACGTGTAGACGCCGGATGGCGGGCTTTTTTGGAATTATTCTCGGAAAGGCCCGTGGTCGGCGTTTTTTTGAGGTGAATTTAATTCTATGGCCCAAGAGGATTATTATAGTATATTAGGCATCGGTAGTGATGCCTCAGAGCAGGATATAAAGCAAGCTTATCGTCGCATGGTTAAGAAATATCATCCCGATGTGGCTGAAGATAAAGAAAAAGCCCAAGAAGAGATGACTAAGGTGAACGAAGCCTACGGAGTTCTTTCTGATCCTGATAAGAAAGCTTATTATGATACTTATGGGCAAGCACCTGGCGCTTCTGGAGCAGGCGGCGGGGGTGGATTCGGTGGATTTGGGGGGTTCGGCGGATTTGGCGGTTTTGGAGATCTCTTTGAAAACTTCATGAATATGAGCGGTGGGGGCATGCGCAATGAACGTCAACCCAGGCGTGGCCGCGATATCCGCTTAGAAGTTAGTATTAGCCTGCAGGAGGCTTATACTGGTTGCAAGCGTACCGTTGAGTATGCAGTGCATGAACGTTGTCTGACCTGCAAAGGTAAGCTTACTACTGAGCCCGATGGAGTCGAAACTTGTTCTACTTGTAATGGCAATGGTCGGGTGCAGAAACATATAAACATCGGTTTTGGCACTATTGCACAGGTGATCGACTGCCCTGACTGCAGTGGCTTAGGTAAGAAAATTAAGAAACCTTGTGCTGATTGCAAGGGCACCGGTTACGTAGAAACCAAAAAACACGTAGAAGTTAATATTCCGGCTGGCATTGAGACCGGTAACGGTCTGCGCATACCGGATGCTGGTGAGCCCGGCTCTAATGGTGGCCCCAGGGGCGATGTCATTGTTATGCTGGTTGTTGAGGATGACAAGCGCTTTGTGCGCGAGGGTGCCGACCTACTTTACAAGAAGGATATTACCTTTACAGAGGCGGCCTTGGGGGCCTCCGTACCTGTGGAACAGGTTGTGGGTGAACCTCAGAAGTTGCGCATCCCGGCGGGTACACAGAGTGGTACCACCTTCAGAATTAAGGGTAAGGGTATGCCGGAGTTCAGAGGATCGCGCTTTGGTGATCTGCACGTAGTTGTCCAAGTAATTGTGCCTACTAAGCTCAATTCCAAGCAGAAGAAGCTTTTGGAAGAGTTTGCCGAAGCTGGTCCTCAGGAGGCGAAAAAAAATAAGAGCCGGGGCGGTCTGGCTGGTTTTATTGATGGAATCTTGGAGAAATTATGATGGAATCTACGGCCTCCCTGCGCGGCCTTACTTGGCAGGAATTGGAGATTACCGCCGAGGCGGGGCTAGCTTCTGAATTGGATGTCTATTTGACCAGTTTCCAATTGGGCGGTTGGGTTGTTGAGGCTGAGCTGCCCCAACTGAAATGGGTGGTTTACTTGCCTTGTACGGGAAACTGGGAGGAATGCTACAGTCGCCTTGTTCAGGGGTTACAAGAGTTAGGAGCTCAGATTAAACAGCGTCGTAGTTTGGTAGATGAGGATTGGGCTAACTGTTGGAAGCAGTACTACCATCCTCAGCGTTTTGGCAAACAGTTGGTGGTTTGTCCTTCCTGGGAAAAGTTTTCAGCCGAGGCAGGGGATAAAGTTATAACCCTAGATCCAGGTATGGCCTTTGGAACAGGAGCTCACGCCACTACAGCCATGTGTTTGGAAATGTTGGAGCGAGTTTTCAGCCAGGAAGTGAAGCCGGAGGCTGTTTTAGATGTTGGCACGGGTTCCGGCATTTTGGCTATTGCCGCCAGGCTTTTGGGAGCAGGTCGCATTGTGGCCTCGGACAGCGATCCGGTGGCGGTAAAGACGGCCGGGGAAAATTTCCAAATAAACGGACTTAATACCGATTGTGAAATTTTGCAGTATGTGGGTGTGCCCCAAAAATGGGGAGCATTTCCGTTAGTATGTGCTAATTTGGTGGCTAGCCTTTTAGTCCGCTTGGCAAGACCTTTGAGTGAGGTGGTTGAGCCGCAGGGGCAGCTCGTTGCTAGTGGTATAGTTCAAGAGCGAGCCGAGGAGGTTATAGATGCCTTCTCCCAGGTCGGGCTGCAGGTCAAGGATCGGATAGATAGCGGTGACTGGGTTTGTTTGCTACTTGCTCATTCTTAATCGGTGATTTCTGGTGATGATTTCGATGAGGCTCAGGCAAAATGCGGCTCACTAGGGTTTTCTCGGAACAGCGGTTGGAGCTGGGGATAGAGTTTACACTGGACAGCGAAATTAGCCAGCATCTGCTCAAGGTTATGCGCCTGCGTCCGGGGCAAGAATTTACGGCCTTTGATAATTCTGGTGCGGAGTTCCTGTGCTCATTTAAAGGTTCGATTCAAGCTAAACGTGGTCAGTTGCAGGCGCGGGCAGAAGTGGTGCAAAAACGCTTTCCCCAAGTTGAGCTGCCCGGGTCTCTGCGAGTGTTCTGCGCCATCGTCAAGGGAGAACGTTTCGATTGGTTGGTGGAAAAACTTACTGAGTTGGGGGTTAGTGAAATCGTCCCACTTCAGACGGAGTTTACCCAAGTACTCGGCCCGGCCGATAATAAGCAGGAGCGTTGGCAGCGCTTGGCCATCAAGGCCTCCTGCCAATCTGGTCGTGTCCGCGTGCCAAAGGTAAGCCAGCCATGCGGTTTTGTTGAGGCCGTACGAGATTGTTCTGGAAGGTCTGAAGGTTCGGAAAGGGCTGTTTCAGGACGTGAGTACTCGGCGAATTTCGAACGATCTGGTATAGTTGAGGCTACTGGACAAGTGCCTTGCCAAGTAGCCAATTTCTTGTTTACGGCACAGGCCCAGTCTTGGCCGGAGCTGGCCGTGTATGAGTATGTGGGCTGCAAAACGAGTAATATTTTTATCGGTCCGGAAGGTGGCTTTTCATCACAGGAACTGGAACTTGCCCGAGAGCAGAATTTTAAATTGGCCAGTCTGGGACGGCGCATTTTAAGGGTTGAGACTGCGGCTCTAGCTGCAGCAGTATTGGTGATAAATAGTTGTTGGAACTCTTGACAAGCTGTTCTCCTATCTAATATAATAAAGCCCGTTCCAGCGGGCGGGTAGCTCAGTTGGCCAGAGCACCTGCGTCACATGCAGGGGGTCACAGGTTCGAGTCCTGTTCCGCCCACCAGGGTAGACTGGAGCTGGAGTGAAGGAAAATGTGGTATGGGGGAGTGGCCTAGGGGTTCAGGGCGCTGGCCTGTCACGCCGGAGGTCGCGGGTTCAAATCCCGTCTCTCCCGCCAA
>OMRK01000146.1 GCA_900313515.1 uncultured bacterium
AGGGTATTCTTAATAACTGTGCTTACATCCAACTGGGAACGTACCCGGTTGCGCATGCGGGGCAGAGCCTCATCTAAGGTTACTCTGCGCAGTTCCACCGGCAACAGGTACTCGCCCGTCTTCTCGTCGTAGCGGAGGGCCCGCTTGTTCTTGAGAAGTTGAAGACTGTTGGCGGCTACCTTGGTCTCTTTATCGCCCAGGTGCATAGCCCAGATAATGTTATCTTGGGTGCTCTTGAAACGATCGTGAGCCATAATCTGGATGAGCAAGATTATGCGCAGGATACGACGGGCCTGAGGAATATCGCCAGCTAAAAAGACCGATTTGCTGAGAGCTTTTACATAATCCTTATTGTCTGGGCTTGAGTTGAAGGATTTTTCGAAATAGGCAAAGAGGGAATCTAACGTGTAAAGGTGCAGGCGACCGTTGGGCTGTACAATAGCGAAGTTCCGCAGGAAATAGAGCAGACCTCCGGGAGCAGCATCACTGAAAAGATTGAAAGCTGTCCTGTTGTATCCGGACATATTTTGAGCCACTCGGGGCAAGGCAAAAACTGCCGCCGGATGCATGGGATAGGTGCCCTGCATAACGGCTTCGTTGATCCAGTGATCGGAGCTACCCTTGTAGAGCCCTGCCTTGTTCAGGCCTTCAGCCACATTACGAAAATCTTTGTATTCGGTTACGGCTTCCCAAAGTTCACCCTGGACGTGGTCGATAACAGACGAACCTACAAAGCTCTCCCATTCACCGGTGCGCCCTACTATAGAAACGGTCTGAGTGTGCTTGAAGATGGAAATGAGACGCTCCTCGTGCTCCATCGTGAGGTGGTTGATGTCTCTATTAATGGAGGTGACAAACACTATGGACGAATTCTCCTGCTGACAGAGCTGACAGAATTCTTCCAGGCATTTGGTGTTGGGACTGTCCTTTTCGTCTAAAGATTCTCTTATTAAGAAATCAGCATCGTCAGCTAGAATCAGGAGACCGGCATACTTGTCGTCTTGGCGAGCGGCCGCCAGCAGTCGGCTGTAAACCTCATTTACAGAAAGTGAGGGGGACAGCTCTATCTCTATTTTGTTGGTCTCGATGGCCTCGCGCGCTGCTTCGCGCATAGAATTGTAAAAATCGACCTCATCTCCCACGGTTGGAACTACCACCAACCAGGGCTTGCTGTTAGAACGAACCTCGTTGAGGAGCTTCACAGAGGTGACATCATCGATATTATTTAAGAAGGCGGTAAAATCGTCGGAAGGGGCTTCTACGGAGAAAAGACGTCCTAAAAAGTGCAGCAACCTGGTTTTACCCATACCGTAGGTACCGGCCACCAGCACGGTGCCACCATTGGCGTTTTCGGCTACTGTCCTTAGAAACTCAAGCTGAGAGGATAAGGGACGGAACTGGCTTTTAAGAAAAGAATCTTCTCCAGAAGTGGTTGCCGCTTTGTATAAGTCTAGTTCCTTTTGAGTTATCTTCACTTTGACGAGCTGACTCAGTGACTGAGTGCCTATTGTTGCCATCCTACGCCTCCAAAGACCTTTCCTCTTAGCACTTTGTTAAAACATACAGCACAGGCTCTCCTCATACGACAAATGAGGCTGGATCCCTTTGTTAAAATCGTCTGGGCCCAGTGATGAACACCTGGTAACAAATAGCGTCAAGCCTGCTTCAAAGCGAAGTTATTGTCGGGAGAGCTTGGGATAACTTTTGGAGGATGAACAACCAGGGGGGGAAGGGCCCAGGAGGGGGCGAAGGCGGCCGAGGGGTCTATGTGAGGTTTTTTTTACGTGACAGTTTTTATTACCGAACGGTTTAAGGGGATAGGTGGAGATATGCGCACCTATCCTGAAGATTTCTCGGTTTGCGAGATTCCCGCCTACGATATCACTGGCCAGGGAGAACATATCTTTGTTGAAGTTAGCAAGAAGAAGCTTACCACTCAAGCAGTTATTGAGGAACTAGCCAGGATTTTGGAAATACGTCCGCAGGATATAGGCCATGCTGGATTGAAGGACAGGCAAGCGGTCACCAGTCAGCGTCTTTCGCTTCCAGAGACCGTTTTACCCCAGCTTCAGTCATTGGCAGAACATCCTGTTGTGGAAGGGCGTGAGGGAGCCAGCTGGCGAATTAAGATTTTGGGACGGCATAACAACAAGTTGCGCCCTGGACATCTGCAGGGCAACCATTTTTGTATACGATTGCGCAATGTCGATCCGCAATGGCCAGAGTTGGTCACTCCCATTGCCGCCGCGCTTTCAGAGCATGGTTTTGCCAACTTCTACGGAACGCAGCGTTTTGGACATTCCGGAAACAATGCGGAGATCGGCTTAAAGAGTCTGCGAGAGGGTAAGGTGTTTGGACCCAAGTGGCGCAAGTGGCTCATGATTTCTGCACTTCAATCGCAGCTTTTTAATGACTGGCTCGAAAATCGCATAAGGGATGGCCTGTTTGAAACGGCTCTAGTTGGCGATGTCTTTGGAAAATTACCCCAGGGAGGCATTTTCTACTCTTTAGAGCCAGCTAATGAGCAGCCACGCTTGGAAGTTTTTGAAATATCCCCGATGGGGCCTATATTTGGTTATAAAATGTTTAAGGCCCAGGCGCAGGCTTGGGAACGCGAACAGGCTGTGCTGGATCGTTATGATGTCAAGTTGGAAGATTTTCGCAGGCTCAAGGCCGAAGGAAGCCGTAGGAGATGTCGCTTAAAAATAGACAATCTAAAGATAAGCAATAAAGACGGTGATCCCCTTTTTGAATTCACCCTCCCGGCTGGCAGCTATGCTAGCGTTTTGCTGGACGAGTTTATGAAAAACGGTAGCAGCTACAAAAGCAGTGAAGACGAAGCTGAGGCTTAGATGATCTTGTGAGGAGATGCTGGCATACGTGGGTACGGACCTTTCTCTACCTCTCTACGTAACCGGAGAGCACTTGACTTTTTCCTTCTGATAATGAGAAAGCGACTAGGGCCTCTGTGTGGAGGTGGTCGCGTCCAGGCCTGTGCGGTAGCTCCTTTTAGGAGGCAGTAGCAGTCAAGTTGGCCAATAGCCTGTCTTTGAGCCGCTGCGGGAATTCGGAGCTGGAGCAGATCTGCAGGCCGGTTCCGGCGGTGCGGTGGAAGAGTGGCTCGTCGCTTAAAAAGACCAAGAAGCAGTTGTCAGCTTTAAAATCGAAGGAAGCGGCAAACCTCTCGTAGGCCGTTATGCTGTCTATGAAGTTGTCGCCAGACTTACATTCGAACCAGTAGCAGTCTTGGCCGCAGTACAACAAGACATCCCGTTCCCGGGGTACATTGTGGCAGAGCAGCTTGGCGTTGCGTATGAGTTCAAAGGCCGGACTATCTGGGCCGGCGTCCTCTTTTATCTCTTGGGCTACCTGCTTAACTGTGCTTTCGATTTCCTGGGCTATGTAGCGTTCAAACCAAAAGCCGCTGAAAAAATTGTGCACTATACCGATGGTGCTGGCCCTGACCTGAAGTTTGAAATCCGGATACCCCAGGTAGCGGTACTCATCTAAGAAGGCCGTTTCATAGAGGGCACGACAGAGTTTATCGATGATTTTGGCCGAGGCGGAAGAATAGGGCGCTAAATCTACAGACAGATTGAAGCCGGTACGCAGATTGGACTTAATGGAAGTCAGAAGAGAGGCTATGTCGGGATAATGGCGACCCATAAACAGGGAGATCTCATCTAGACGTTCATCCAATTCTAGTGGAACTTGAGGGGTGAAAACCTCGCAAATTTCGATATCTCGAGCGGATAGGTAGCTATTCAACTGAGGGAAGCGCTTGGCAAAATCCTCCTTCTGTTCGGGGGAAGGGAGCTGAAGGAAAAACACACCATAATCTTCTTGATTCTCCCCGGAGCTAGAATCATCTCCCTCTTTTGGCTCAGATTCAAGCTGGGAAATATCGGCTCTCTCCTGAGTAGTGCTTGCAGTAGCCTCAGGAACGCTAGAAGTTTCCTGAGATTGGGGATTGGCGGCTTTGAGGGCTAGAAGAGCGGAAGTGGGGTTAGTTGTACCGGAGGATGACTCGCTGGATAGCTCTGATGGGGGCCGGGTATATTCGATAGTTGCTGGAGTAGCTTCAGCGCTGCTGGATTGGGGGACGGTCGCTCCTGAAGAGGTCAGCTGGCAGATCTGAGGATTGCAGGTGAGAGGCTTTTGTTCCATGGCACAGGCAATGCGCTCCAAAGCCAGGGCAATGCGTTCTAGGGCCTTTTCGATATTATCCATTAGCTTTATCCTTTCGCCTGCATAATCTAGTGCTTTCTGCCCTTTTTTCGAGCAGTCATCCGTTTTAAGTACTTGGCTTTTTTGTCCAAGCACTCGGCCTCTTTTTCCTTATCAGCAGTACTATCGGTTTCCTGGTTGCTATCCTTGGAGTTGCCTTGAGTCTGTTTTACCTTTCTCTGAGCGGCCAGCTCCTGCCAATTTTCTTCTGACGCTTCGCAACAGCAAAGGTTATGAGCTTGGGCATAATTCCAGGCCGGAGAATCTTTAGGGGTGTAAATGACCAAATTGGTAGATATGTCAAAGAGCTTATCATCTCCAGGATTGCCAAACTTGGTGCAAGTGGACGGAACGTACAAACTGTGCAATGAACGACACCCCATGAAGGCCCTTGCTCCTATGCTTTCTACCAGATTGGGGATGGCTAAACTTTCCAGCGCCTGACAATCTACAAAAGCAGCCTCGCCTATGGTTAACAGATTAGCAGATAAGTGTACCTCAATAAGGTGGCTGCAGGCGCAGAAGGCACGGCTACCCAGCTCCACCACACCGGAGGGCATCTGGATCCGTCGCAATCGATCACAACTGCGGAAAGCACCGCTACCTATAGTAAGTAGACTGGGTGGAAAATCTACTCGGCGCAGTGAGCTACAGCTGCGGAAGGCATCACAACCGATTATTTTTAAGTTTTCGCCTAAATAAATTTCCTCAAGTGCATCGTCGCCCTTCATGAAATTATCGGCTACTCCAACAACCGGTCGGCCATTTAATTCATTGGGTAGCTTGACAACTTCCTGATTTAATTGGGAGACCTTGGCTAAGGTGACACCTTCTTTATTAGAAAAATTCTGGTCTACCTGCGGCTGTGGCGTTGAGTGCTCGGGAGGTACTTGCGAAGAATTTGAATACAGGGGATTATCGGAAGGATTCGATTCGTTCTCAGTGTCGGGGGGAATCAGAGGTACCGACGGTGATGAACCTCGGTTCAGCGAGTCCGGGTTGTTTATTTCCGGCGATTCATCGGAAGAACTAGTTGCCCCAATGAATTCTGACTCGTTGTCCTGGGGTTCTGCCTGATATACGGAAGCAGTTGGTTTATCCAAATTCTCTGCAGAACTTGGCTGAGCGGCTGCACTATCGTTAAGCTGCTCCGGTGGGCTACAGGTTTGCATCTTATCTACTTCTGTATCTTCGTCGGTGGTTGAAACGCATGGTGAAGTGAGGGCAATTGAGGGCGAGGAATTCGAGGGAGTAGAGGGGGCAGAGCTGGAGGGGCTGGGAGTTGAGAGCTTGGTTGTGGCTCTGCGCATGGAAGCTGATTTCGCGAAACGGCGAGCTGTACCACGGGAAGTTTTGAGGGATAGCGCAGGGATAAAGCGGTAGGGCACGGCAGAGGCTGGTTTTGGGTTGGCGGGAGCAGGATCTATCGGCTGGGGAACAGTGTTGGATGGCTTCAATTCCGAATTTGTAGACACTTCCGGTTCAGATTGCTTCTGGGGCTCGGTAGTTTTGGGAGCAGACGTTGTGGCGTTGCCTTTTGAAGAAGCCGAATGGAGGCGGATGCGCGATGAAGCTACGATTTCAGCGTTAGCTGTCCAGAGGCCGCCGTTGGCCAGAACCCTGGCCACAGAGTCCAAGAAAGCTCCGGCGGCTGCGTAGATATCTCGCTCCTGGGCAAAGGGATTGTCACTCTGAACATCGTCATTGTTTTGCTGAGCCTGCTCTTGATTTTGTTCGGGTGTGGAGGAAGAGCTACCCGTTGGCAATCCGCTGGCCAGAATATCGCCTATAGAGGAAAAGAGGAGGGAAGAATTTAAGGCTCTTTTGCCCAATGCAGCGTTGGTAGCATAATCTGAAGACCAAATTTTTAGGAAGTCGATGTTATCCAAAATTTCATAGGCTGCCTGTAATTGGCTAAACAGGCCGCTATCTGCATCTTGGGCCTCAAATATGTTTACATGCTCACCAGCCTGTGGCTTCAGCAGACGTACCGTCTGAGAGGGATGAGACGCTTTGGTCGTTCTGCTCAATTTAGAATCGAATAAAGAGTGGATTGTCTCGTTGGAGCTGGGGGAATTTTGAGTGTCAGAAGAGATTGGGTTGGATAGGGAAGTATCGGTCTCATCTTTATCGACTGGAAGTAGAGGAGAGTCTGAGTTGGCCCTGGAGTCCTCTACTACAGCTTGGTTGGTTACAGGTTCTGAAATTTGTGAAGAAGGGGTAGGTAGTGAAGTGGATGCGGTAGTGAGGGGACTTCTTGGGCTCAGCTGAGGTCGGGCAGAAAGGGCATGGCCATAATGAGTCACAGCATCGGATACTCCCAGGCCGCTGAGCATATAATTGCCACTTTTGGGCAGGCTGTTGGAAACTGGTAAATCACTTTCAAACTTGACTAACTCATAGTTTAGACCGAAGTGTTGGGCATATTCATAGGCAGCGGAATCTTTCTGGCATACTACAGTAACGTTGGTTTTGGGAACTTCATTGCTGTTGAGGCTGTCTCCTTGGCCGAAAATAGGGGCAAATTGACTGAGTTCAGGACCAAACTGTTTGACCGATGGAGGAATGACCACTTTCTGCAAGGCTGTGCATCCGAAAAATAGACCAGTACCTAGGGATTTTGTACCTGACGGGATGACCACATAGGTTAGGCTTGTACAGTAGGCAAAAACATAGCTTCCCAGGGATACCAAGTAAGGCGGCAGGTGCAGTTCTTCCAAACCGGAACAGCCGAAGAAAGCCCAGTTATCTATAAACTGCACCGATTCGGGAAGTTCCAAACTTTTAAGAGAATAGCAGCCCCAGAAGGCGCTCTTATCGATGAAGCTTAAATTTTTTGACCAGTGAATCTTCTGCATAAGGGAGCAACCCCAGAAGGCTGCTTTGCCTATGGAAATGAGCGAATCTGAACAGTCTAAAAATATGACGTTTCGGTTGCAGAAGGCCCGGTTTCCAACATGATTTATATCTTGTAGGTGGACGGCCAAGGGTACGTTAGCCCTGGTATCCGATTTCCTCTCGAAGGCTTTATGGCGGATCACGATCCAGTCGCCTTTAGATATTATGGCCCGGTAGGAGGTGGAATTGACCTTTAATCCATAAACACGCGTAACTACCGACTTAACTGGCGTCGCATCATCTGTTGGGGCTTGTGGAGATTCTTCCTCGATGACATCTTCCGGAGTTAAATTAGATTCTTCATCCAGAAGTTCCTCATTATCGGCGGCGCCAATGGTATCGTTATCTATTAGGGCATCCAGTACGGAGTTATAAAACTTTATGCGGCAGGTGTGAGCATACTTGGCTGCTTCGGTGTTGGTTTTGCCATGTATGACTAGTTTCGAGGC
>OMRK01000141.1 GCA_900313515.1 uncultured bacterium
ACCTCATCTCGCAGCTTTTCCGTAAACTGATCCCTAACTTCGTCCTGCTTTTCTACCAACCGACGCCGTTGCTCAGCTTCCCACTTACCGCGCAGAATCTTAAGCTCGGGCGTCTCGCAACCTCCCACACATTCAGGAATACCTTCCTCATCAAGAATTAGTTCACTAATTCCACTGGGCAGAACACGACTATTTAAACAATGCTCTGCATAGAAATCGGCCTTAAGGTCGGCCAACTGGTAACTAAGCTCCTTAACCATTTGCTCGCGAGCCTTATGAAATTCCATCTGCATTTCCCGAACCGTTTCATTACTTTCATCGGGAAACGTGAAATTATTGACAGCCTCGGCCAGTTCTAACTTAGCCTCCAGATCCTCACCATCTTCTTCGGTTTCGAATTCTGCTTTTTTCTGAGCAGAGTATAAGAAATCGTTGAGCGCCTCGCGCAGGGAGACCAAATGCTGCTGCTGGATAAGGCTTGTATCTCGCCTACCAGCCAAATTGCCAGCTAAATTAATTAAGGAACCTACTCCCAAATTCTGCCAAAACATGATTACCGCCAACCGCAATGAGATAAAAATAGGCGCCGTTCTTAGCCAACTTTCCCGAGAATTCCCCCTCAGCCCAAATTATCATGCAACGGTACGTGCAAACAAAAACGAAACAAGTCACAGTTACTTCCCTGCCAACTAACCGGACAACAAGGACACTCTTTCTGAAAAATAGAACCCCTGCGGCCTTATGAAAGCGAAACGTCCCCTGCCCACCGAAGTACTTACTTTTACTGGCGAACACTTGAACAATCGAGGTCAATTTCTGGCCATGCGCGATTGCGGTACCCCCGCACGTTGTTACGGTACTGCTCCTCAAGATACCGCTCTCTGTATGTTGGCGGGCAAGAAGCGGGGAGCACGCCAGTGCCATCTGCGCACGGTTCTTGAGCCAGGACCGGATCGCTGCGAAATAATCTGCCCTCATTTTGGTTACTGCGGCGGTTGTACTTATCAACACATCGATTATTCGGCCCAAGTAGCTCTAAAGGCGGCACCGGTTGAATACATGCTCCGGGAACAAAGCCACACTGCCGAAATTCTGCCAGCAGTTTTGGCGCCCACTCCCTGGTATTATAGGTGCAAGGTCGAGTTCAGCTTCATAGGTGATCAACTAGGCTTTAACATCCGCGGCCTATTTCAGCGGCTGATCAACATAGAGGAATGCTTTATAGGGCCACCTTGCAACAGGGAAGTTTTGGCCGTGGTACGCAACTGGCAGAAAAAGCATGCCTTTATAGGCTGGAATCCCAAAACTAACAGCGGCTTTCTGCGCTACCTGGTCATCCGCTCCAGTTCCTGTACCGGCGAATTTTTAGTTACGCTGGTAACAGCTACTCCGCAAAGCTTCCGGCTCGAAGATCCGGGTAATCCCTTCCAAGAATTGGCCCAAGAGCTTATGCAGATAAGGTACGCGGCGGGAGTTCTCCAGGTAACCCACAACGGAATCAGTCCAACCACCAGTGCTGCAGAATCGGAGCACCTGTTGGCTGGCCGGGACAGCATAAAGGAGCAGGTCAACAGTTTAGAATTTTCTCTGGGCTGGCGCTCCTTTTTCCAGGTTAATCCGCCCGCCTATGCCCACATGCTGCGAAATATCCGCGCCTGGGTCGGCAAGCAGGAAAAAATTTTGGATCTCTACTGCGGCGTAGGTACCATAGGACTCTCTATGGACGGCCCGGTTGTTGGTGTAGAGTCGGTGCCCCAGGCCATAGAGCACGCCAAAAGAAATGCGCAGCGCCTGCACAAGCAAGCCGAGTTTTACTGTGCCAACTCTGAAGATTGGCCTAGCCTAGAGAGCAGTCTGTTGATTTTAGATCCACCACGCCATGGATGTCACCCCAAGTTAATTGAGCGAGTTGCTCAAGAAGGTCCAAGCCATCTGCTCTACATTTCCTGCAATTACAACAAGTTTTTTGAAGAATATCAAAAACTGCGCCAGTCTTACACCATTCAAAAAGCTCAGCTTTACGATTTCTTCCCTCACACACCTCACGTTGAGACGTGTGTCCTGCTGTGTCGGGAAAATATCGAGGGCAGGAAGATGGTCAGCGTGACGTATGAACCAACGGATGAGGAAATCGTCCCGCACCTGTCACCGTCGGCGACATACGCA
>OMRK01000142.1 GCA_900313515.1 uncultured bacterium
ACCTTGTGTCCGGGGAGGGGCGTCGTTAGTGGCTGGATGTTGTCCGGTCGCTCGGCACTGCTCTAGTTTTGGGCTCGGGGTAGTCCATAGTGCCACCGACGGCGACGGGACGTGGTTGCAATTAACGCTGTTCCGACGTTTCCTCCGAGCTGGGTTCCACCAGTAGCCCTTCAAAGAAATTCTTGATAAATTCGGGCGGTTTGATGAATTCAGATGGCCAACTGAAATCTTTGTTGTGGTGGCGCGGTGTGTCTTTGGCTCCAATTTCGCGGTAGAGCTTTAGGAGCTTTTTAGTATAATTTTCGATAGAGTAATTGGAAGCTGTCTGCACCGCCTGGCGTCCCATTTCTTGGCGCAGCTCGGTTTCGACGACCGCCTTAGCCAATATGTTGGTGTAGGCTTCCTCGCTGCATTCACAGAGTAGACCGTCCGAGCCGTTGGTAACGGTATCACCGGTGCCGCAAGCATCGACCGCCACCACCGGAAGACCGCTAGCCATACCTTCCAAAACGGCCAGAGGCTTGACCTCGGTGGTGCTGGTCATAACGAAAAGATCGGCTGCCTTGTAGTAGGCAGGAATCTCCTTGTAATCTACGCGCCCGGGAAAGAGAACATAGGGGGCTATTCCCAGATCGCGGGCCTCCTGTTGCAGATCATCCCAGATGGGGCCATCGCCCAAAAGCATGAGGCGTACCTGGGAGTGGTGCTCGTAGACCTTTTTAAAGGCATGTAACATAAAGCTGAGATTCTTTTCTAACCCCATGCGACCGGTGAAGATGCAGAGCACATTTTCCGGCTTTAAGCCGAACTTTGCGCGGATGGGAGTACCATCGGCCTGGGCAAAGGCCCGCGTATCTATGGCGTTTTGCAGAACCTCTACGCGGCAGGTAACCTTGTAATCATCCAAAAGATCGCGAATGCTAGGAGAAGGGCAGATCACGCAGTCACAGCGGCTAGTGTAATTGGAAACGGCTTCGCGAGTAACCTTGCAAACTAGTTTGTTAGGCAAGGGCACGTAATGGGCATATTTTTCCATCTGAGTATGGAAGGTATAGACCAAGGGGATGCCCAGAAATTTAGCAAAGTGAGCCCCCACCTCACCCAAAAGAAAGGGATGATGGGTGTGGATTACGTTTAGGCCCATGCGGGCAATTAAGGGAAAGAGGCGGGAAGAATAGGGGATGGCCAGTGGAAACTCAACCTTATTGGTCAGACTTATCGATCTGAAACGCCAGATTCCGCTGTGCTCATCCTTGTAGCCTGGCACTCTGGGAGCGAATATGAAGGGCGTATTTTTGGTTCTCAACAAACCTTCTCTTATGAGGTACACCGAATTGACTACGCCGCTCACCAGTGGACGGTAGGCATTTGTGAAAAGACCAACTCGCATAATGCTTACGCCGTTCTAGCTTGGGCTTTTCAACCCCTTTTGGTCAAAATTCAGATTTAGTTGTGAAGAGTCGCTTTCTCTGGGCTCTTCCTGGCAACAGGTGGGAGTAAGAAAGATTTACTCAAAGTTACGGCGAATCGCGGAGCTTTCTTTGTCTTTGGAGAGGAATTGGTTTTATGACATATACCGATGTTGAGTCCGCTAAGAATGAAGCGGATAAAAAAGATCCAAGCGTAACTGCGGGCAGCCAAGCCGTAGAAAGTGAAGTTTCTGCAAGTGGAGACGGTGGAAGTGTTCAGAGCAAAACTTCTGAAAATAACGTTTCAAGTGGTGGAACCCCGAAAGGTGCGGCTGAAGAAGGACAAGCTTCCGATAATTGCCAAAATTCAGAAGAAGCTGCACCGAAAAAGAAAAGTTCCTTTGTGGTGCGGGTTATTTCCAGCCTGTTTATGATTGGATCTGCAGCATGGTTAATTTATTTGGGTAGTTGGTATTTCTCTGCGCTGGTGGGGGTGATCAGCGTAGGGTTAACTTACGAATACTGTAATCTAGCCCAGAAACGGGGATTTAAACCTAATCATTCGCTGACCGCTGCCTGCTCGCTGGCAATGACGCTGGTGCACCATATCCATATGGACACGTCTACGTCGGCTTGGCTGTGCATGGCGATTCTATTCTGGTGCCTGTTCGGTTCCAGTTTAGGCAACGTGTTTGACTTTAAAGATCGGGGTTCGGCCATTGCTGACAGTGCCATAAACTGCATGGCTGTTATTTACTGTGGTCTGTTGCCAGCCTTTTTGATTTCTATACGTAATATTCACGTTTTTGTGCTAATTTTTCTGGTGCTAGTTTGCATAGCCACTGATGCTGGAGCCTACTTGTTTGGTAAGGTTTTGGGACGCTCCAAACTTTGCCCGCAGGTGAGTCCCGGCAAGACCTGGGCCGGTTTTTGGGGAGCTCTGATTTGTGCCGTTTTTGTGGCTTATGGTTGTGATGCTATGGCGCCGCGCTTGGGGTATTCTCTGCAATTTAACATGTATTTCTGGCTGGTTTTGGGATTGGGTATAGGTTTAATGGGACAATTGGGTGATCTTTTTGAGTCTTCTTTGAAAAGAGATGCCGGAGTTAAGGATGCCAGCGACATTATTCCCGGACATGGCGGTCTTTTGGATCGTTTCGATTCTTATCTTTTTGCCTCCATGTTTACCTACCTCTCAATTGCCATCTGTGTTAGCATACCCTTTCTTAGCGAACTGTTTACTAAGTAGCTCGACTGGGATTAATTAGGTCGCTTTATCGCGGGCGATAAGGGCCGCCCTGAGGGTAGCAGTCTTATTGCCTCCACCTAACCCGTTGTATTTGTTTTGTACCAATGGCGAGAACCGTCTTTAAGTGGGCAACTTGGGGCTTAACTGCCGGGGAGCCATCCTACCTCGGTCCGCTGCAAGTACCGGTGGTTTGATTTTGGGGCGTAAAATTCGGCTGCCGACCGTCTTTAGGGCTGGTCTGCTACAAGTGCCGGACCGCCGTTCAAGAATATTTTTGTGGTTATAAAGATAATTTAGGAGCATTTAAATGATAAGAAGCGTTTCTATTTTGGGATCTACTGGTTCCATAGGCAGACAGACTTTGGATGTTATTGAAGCCTTTCCCGATCGTTTCAAAGCTGGTGTTTTGGCTGCCAATCGTTCCTGGCAACTTTTAGCCGAGCAGGCCAAAAAATTCCGTCCTAAGGTAGTGGCCTTGGGAGACGAGAGCTTCTTGCCCCAGTTGCAGGATGCCTTAAATGGAATGGATATCAAAATTCTGGCTGGTCGCGATGGCGTTATAGAGGCGGCTGGACGTCGGGATCAGGATATCGTCCTTTCGGCCCTGGTGGGGGTAGCTGGCCTGCGTCCCACTGTAGCTGCTCTGGAGGCTGGCAAGCCCATAGCTTTAGCCAACAAGGAAACCTTGGTGGTTGGGGGCAGTATCGTAACCAAGTTAGCTAGCTCTCAGGGATTGCCGCTTTTGCCGGTTGATTCTGAACATTCGGCTATTTTCCAGTGCTTGCATGGCCAGCCGGAAAGATCGCTTAAGCGTATTCTGTTGACAGCCTCCGGCGGGCCCTTCCGTAAGAAGCCCAAAGAAGAACTTTCCAAAATGACGGCTCGAGAGGCTCTCAAACATCCTACCTGGAGCATGGGCGCCAAAATTACCATCGATTCGGCTAGCCTCATGAACAAGGGTTTTGAGGTGTTGGAGGCCATGCACCTCTTCCAGTGCTCAATGGAACAGATTGAGGTCTGGGTACATCCGCAGAGCATCGTTCATTCCATGGTGGAGTTTGTGGATGGCTCAATTTTGGCTCAAGTTGGCCTGCCGGACATGCGCACGCCCATTCAGTACGCTTTGGGATATCCGGAGCGCTTGTCTCACGCTTGGGAAACCTTGCACGTAGAAGATTGTCACGACTTGACCTTTGAAAAACCGCGCTTAGATGCTTTCCCTTGTCTTAGCTACGCCTTTGAAGCTGGTCGGCTGGGTGGTACTATGCCCTGTGTGGTCAACGCTGCCAACGAGGTCGCCGTGGCTAATTTCCTGGAGGGCAGGATCTATTTTACCGCTATCGCCGAAATTATCCGGGCTTGTATGGATCACCATCAGGTGCAAACGGAACCGACTTTGGATATTTTGGACAAAGTAGATGCCCAGACTCGGGATTATGCTGCTTCTCTGATAGAAAAGTTTAGAGCTGAGTAAGCTGTTTGCCTATTGGATACGGTTACCTTGTACCCTTGTGGTTTGAAGGAGGGGGGCCCGGCAAGGTTTTCAGGCATGATTATCTTTGGCTTGTGCCTTTGTGTCTAAAGCAAGGGAGGGCTGGTGGTTTATTCTGCACTTTTAACTTTGAGGTTTAGGCAGGGATCGTTGTCTATAGAGTGAAATACGGTTGGTTATGATAGAGAGAGCTCTTCTTATTGTTATGGATGGCTGCGGTGCCGGAACTGCCCCCGACGCCGAGCTTTTTGGTGATACGGGCGATTTGTGCGGCAATACCCTGGTCAATGTGGCCAAAGCCGTAGATGGTATTTCTATTCCTACTTTGCGTTCTTTAGGATTAGGCAACGCTTTAACCTTGGTAGGTGGAGCTCCACTGGCTAATCCCATAGGTTCTTACGGCAGGTTGCGTGAACGCTCCCTGGGCGGTAAGGATACCGTGACCGGTCACTGGGAAATGATGGGAGTTACCGTAGGAAAAGCTTTCCCCACTTACCCCAATGGGTTCCCTAAAGAGATTACCGATGAATTTGAAAAGCGCATAGGTACGGAAGTTCTAGGCAATTATCCGGCTTCCGGTACTAAAATTATTGATGATTTAGGCCCCGAGCATATGGCTACCGGCAAGCCTATTCTGTACACCAGTGCCGACAGCGTGTTCCAAATTGCTTGCCATGAGGAAATTATTCCCGTGGAGCGCTTGTACGAGATGTGCCGCATTGCTCGTGACATTTTAGTTGGTGATCACGGAGTGCAGCGCGTTATCGCTCGTCCTTTCGAGGGTCAGCCGGGAGCCTTCCACCGCACCGAGCGGCGCAAGGATTTCCCCATCAAGCCTCCGGAAAATATTATCGACCGCATGGCAGCTACTGGAATTAAGGTGGCCGGTATAGGTGTGGTTCCCGAGGTGTTCGATGGACGTGGTTTCGCCTGGAAGAAGCGCACGCAGAGCAACGAGGAGCACTTCAAGGCCACTATGGAAGCCATGGATACCGATTGTCGCTTTATCTTCACCAATTTTGAAGATTTCGATATGCTTTACGGTCACCGCCAAGATGCCCCCGGTTTCGCTCGGGCTCTGGAAACCTTTGATGGTTATTTGAAATCTATTATGGCCAAGATGGGCCCCAACGATCTGATCATGCTTACGGCCGATCATGGCAACGATCCCACCAGTCCCAGCACCGACCACTCGCGGGAATATGCGCCTATTTTGGTCTATTCCAAGCAGATTCCCGGCGGTGTGAACTTGGGAACACGCGATACCTTCGCCGATATCTCAGCCACCTTGGCCAAGGTGTTTGGTGTAGAGCCTATGGAGATTGGAACTCCCTTCTTCTAGGCAAGTTTCATTCTGCCACCCAGCTTAGAGGGGGCAGGATGGTTGCTTAAACGTGCTTGAGCCTTAGTCGGGCCAGGGCACGTTTTTTTATTTTTGAGAGACTGTGTCGCAGTTTTTTTGGGCAGCCTTCTCAAGGCTATCCGTTGGCGTGTGGTTGCCTTCATTGTTGTCCAGCTTCGGGCGGATCCGTTGGGGATAAGACTACCCTGACGTTGGTAAGCAACCTAAATAGCAAACTTTCCAAGGAGCCCTCGCCTTGGCTCCGGGGGTGAGGTAGCTTAGCTTTTAGAACATGGTGCTTTGGTAGGGCCGATCCTTTTCCAGCCAGCTTTTTATGTGCTCGTAGCAGTGGTGAGGAATCATCAGCAGACTTCTCTTCACCGGCTCCGAGAGGGCCTCGATGGCCTTAGTGCGGCAAGCCTTGGAAATTTCGGTCCAACTGGTGGGTGGAGTATCTAAAATACGTATGGGGGCAGTTGAGCTACCCGGCTCGTAAATATCGTATCCCAAATTTCGCGGTGTGTCGCTATGGAAGTACCAACTCCAATTATCGCCCATGCTTTTTTGCACATATTTTCGAATGCGTTCCACCAACTGGGCCTCCGGTTCATCGAAGGCCTTAAAAGGATGTCTACTTAAAAACCGGTAGGAAAGATCTGACATAACAGCATCTGGGCTCTGGCTCCATAATTTCAAGGTATGATAAAAATCAAAATCATCAATTTGGATATAATTTTCTAAGAATTCCTGATCGACACCACGGTTAGGCCCAGCTTTGGTGAATAGGAAGCGCAGATTGCGCGGAAGCTCCAAAATATCGGGATTGTGCTCATATAGATAGTGGGCTCTCCTTAGAATTACGCGCAGCAAAGTTTCGTAGGAGCGTACCATTTTGTGCAGATAAACCTGCCAATGCATGAAATAGCGGCAGAAAAGGTAGCCTTCTACGGCTTCGCAACCCTTGTGATCGACCGCGCAGTAAAGCTTGCCCTCGCTATCTGTAAAGGGGCGAATAGTGTAAATTATGCGGTCTATATCGAAAAGTCCGTATTTGGCGCCGGTGTAGAGAGAATCTCGTTGCAGATAGTCCATGCGATCAACATCTAATTGACTGGACAAGAGTTCGTGGTAGAGCGGCACGGGATGAGTGCCCGCCATAATGGCGATGGTTTCTTCAACATCAATATTGTATCTATCGAAAAGAGGCGCTAGGCGATAACGGACAAGCCCTTGGCCTAGTGTTTCGTGATCGACCAGAGAAAAAGCGTTTTCTAGGGCATGGGAGAAGGGACCGTGGCCAATGTCGTGCAGAAGAGCTGCCGCACAGGCGGCCAGCATGGTCTCACTTTTGATCTTCAATAAATTATTGTCGCGCCAATAAGTGAGCACGCGCTGCATAAGCCACATGGCGCCGATGGAATGCTGGAAGCGGGAATGTTCGGCTCCGTGAAAGACGCTAAAACACATGCCCAACTGGCGGATGCGTCGCAGGCGCTGAAATTCTATAGAATCGATAAGATCCAGAATTAGAGGATGATTTATTGTAATATTTCCATAAAGAGGATCCCGAAGAACTTTCTCTTTAAATCTTTTTCCCATAGGCAGGTTGCTCCTTAACGGCAAACTTCTCAAATCCCCTACCGTTGGGCATGGGGTGAGTCAAATTTGCAAATCTGCTGAATAATTTTTGCTGCTCTGGGGACTTAGGGACTGACGGCAGCAGGCCGACGGTGGAAATTAGATACCCTTGCCCTGGCAAATTCGCTGCATATTTAGTTTATACCTGCATAAAATCTGCGTTGTTTGTTGGAGTTGTCCATAAATATTCGCTTTTTTTTGCCGTCGACATTGGGGGCTGTCTCCGAGATGGTGGCGACGGTGGGGGGAGGTAGTTTAGCTAGAAGAAGTGGCCGCCTCTGGGGAAGGTGGTGGCTGGGCTGGAAGGAGCGCCTGGGCCAGGCGGGCGGCGTTTGAGCTATAAGGGTTGGCTAGGCAAAGGTGGGCGGTTGAGATGGAGGGAGTCGCCGCTCTCCGGGCGGGTGGTGGCTGAGGTTGTGGAGAGCGGCTTAGTTCTGGGGGAGGGGCTCCGCCGTGGGAGTAGCGGCTGAGTTATATGGAGTGATCGGCTCGGGCGTAGGCGCAGATGGTATTGCTCTCTTGACAAGAGGGAGTGATGTAAGTATAATACTCGCGTTCTGCGGAGGTGGCGGAATCGGTAGACGCGTACGTTTGAGGGGCGTATGGAGCAATCCGTGGGGGTTCAAGTCCCCCTCTCCGCACCACATTGGGGCTCTGGGTTTTCTCCAGGGTTCTATTTTTTTTGCAAGATGCTCGAGCAGAGCTATATTATGTAACAAGCCACATTGAGAGAATATTTATTGCTTCTGAATGTGGCTTGCGTTTTTTTTGGGTGGTTATATGGTGAGGCAGACTCTATCGTCTATAATAATCACCAATTACAGTAGTCGAAGTTATCCTCGTCAAGAATCTCACGGATAAATATGCTGATTGAGCTTACTTCTTCCGTATCGGGATCATCTTCTAACCAATACCCAAGAGGAGACTCATAATCCTCATTCCAATCATCGTATACCAGAGCCGGATCGAGGCACTGTGCTTCGGTCATTGCCATGCGGGGATGAATTCCGTTAGGCAAGCTACCCTGGTAATTTTTCCACAGAACAATCTTGAACAGTTTACTGTTACTTGCAAAGAACAAACTCACAACATCGTCCACAATGAGTATTGTCCACGGATTGGGGATTGTCTCTGAGTTGCCGCCCCAAACTTCTTCTCTAAACCTCAATCCTTCGTTGGACAGAGACTGTCTAACAACGTCAATAGGAAGGTACAGGTCGATGCCCTCTATTCCCTTGTATGGGACTATTTCGCTGTTCATTTTCATGCTATTTATCCCTTCTAAACCAGAGCTTAATTTCTTTTTTTTGGTTTTGTTGATTTTGTGCCTTTGCTGTGGCAGGAGGAAAAACTCTTTGTTGGGAACAATTCCAAACTAGAACAGTTTAACGTGTACTGTCAGCTTTAAAGGAAAACATTAGGCATCTCAGGCAAAGGCAGAGGGAGAAAACAGACGTGGAAAAGTTACATCTTCATTCAGAAGTTCTGCAAGCCCAAGACGAAAATGGCAAACTGCAGTTGGCACTGGAAGCGCAGGAAAAAGCGCAGCGCCGTGAGCTGGAGCGAGAAGCTGTGAATAAGAAGCCGCGATCTTGCAGACATTTATGGGCTAGTGTGATAGCCGTGATGTGCTGTTGTTTAACGGTATTTATGGTGGCTTTCCGTACTACGACCGGTCCGATCTACAATATTTATTACGCAAATAAGCAAGTAGGTGATCGTTTCGAGTTTGGCCGCTATCCCCAGGGTCCAAATGGCGAGATCAAGCCCATAGTTTGGCGCGTTTTGCATCGCGACAGTAAAAGCTTGTTAGTTATATCCGAGCGAGCTTTAGACGCTAAACCCTACAATAAAAAAAAATGTGATATAACCTGGGCTGACTGTACCTTGAGGCGCTGGCTGAATAATGAGTTTGTCAAGAAGGCATTTACCGAGCAGGAATTGTCTTTAATCCAGACGAGCAAAATAAAGAATGATGCAGGCCCTTCCACGAAGGATCGCATTTTTTTGCTGAGCTCAGATGAAGTTGAAAGTCTATTTTCTGGTGATGGTGATTGTATATGTAAACCTACTGACTACGCTGTAAAAAGTGGTGCATGGGTGGTTCATCCCAGGCCTAAATACGATGGAGCAGAAAGAAATACTTGGAAATATGTAGGTAACACTTATTGGTGGCTTCGTTCCCGCGGCGTCGATAGTGTA
>OMRK01000144.1 GCA_900313515.1 uncultured bacterium
GTCTATGGATTAAAAAATTTAGGGGTGGTTCCTGCTCGTTTTTTTTATCTACTTTTATGATCGCCAAACATTTATTTGGCGATCATGTAGATCACTTCAAGAACTGGCGCATTTTATTACCCAAGGCACCTTCCCTGCTCCAAAATCGTTCAATCTAGTATCTTCTAGTTCTCTGCAGGTTCAGTTCTCTAAACCTAGCGCATCTGTGAAATTACAATAATTCAGAGAGCTGATAAGTGTCTGCCCATAGAGCCCATTTAATTTTTATTAATCAACTTAGCTCGCTTCGCCACCTCTCTGAGTTATTTTTTCAAGTTAATCGACCAATTTATATCAGCGTTAAAATGCGTAAGTGCACCGCACCGTTGCTAATTTTCATTCATCGTTGCCTTGCCAGGGCTTACCATTTTGCCCCTATAAGCTGTTCAATTATCAGAATTTGGCTAAGGCAGGGTTTTTATTTATATGGAGAAACAATTGATTTATTAAGGCAGAAAATTTTTTTGCCGAGGGCCGCCTGTGCGCGTGTTAATGCTATGTTCTTCTATTTTTACGCTGTTCTCTGTTGTCTCTGATGCAGAAAAGAATGGCCGGAGAGCGCGGTTAGTAGAGCGACACAAGCACAGTGTCAAAGTTTTGTAAGTACGACAAAATGGCGCGAAAACCAAGGAGGATCTAATCACATGGTGGAAGTTATTAAGAAGGGTGCTTATCTGCTTAATGGGCAGATCGTCTATGCCGACGCTGCCCCGCAAGGTGTGGAAGCCCCTGACCAAGCCCGTGAGAAGACTATCGCTTATTCAATTTTAAGAAGCCACAATACAGGTTCTGATCCGAAGCATTTAAACATAAAGTTTGATGCTTTGGTCTCTCATGATATTACCTTTGTAGGCATCATTCAAACAGCCAAAGCATCGGGCTTAAAGGAGTTCCCCATCCCCTACGCTATGACTAATTGTCATAATAGCTTATGTGCAGTAGGTGGTACTATTAATGAAGACGATCATGCCTTCGGCTTATCGGCTGCTAAGAAGTACGGTGGTATTTACGTACCTGCTAATCAGGCAGTTATTCACCAGTATGCCCGTGAGCGTTTGGCCGGTTGCGGTAAAATGATCTTGGGATCGGATAGCCACACCCGTTACGGTTCCTACGGCACTATGGGCGTTGGTGAAGGTGGTGGCGAGCTGGTCAAGCAGTTACTCAAGAATACCTACGATGTGGCCGCTCCCCAAGTTGTGCTGGTCTATCTTGAAGGTAAACTTAAGAAAGGCGTTGGTCCACACGACGTGGCGATTGCCTTGGTTGCAGCTACTTTCCCCAACGGCGATGTCAAGAACAAAATTTTAGAGTTTGTCGGCCCCGGCATTGAGACACTTTCTAACGACGTGCGCATAGGCATAGATGTCATGACCACCGAGACCTCATGCCTGAGCTCCATTTGGGAGACCGATGCTACCACAAAGAAGTTCTACGAGGCTATCGGCCGCCCCGGAGATTTTAAGGAGCTCAAACCTCAAAACGGCGCTTACTACGACATGGTAGTTCGCATCGATTTGAGCAAACTCGAGGCTATGATTGCCCTGCCCTTCCATCCCTCCAAGGCTTACACCATTCACGAGCTTCAGGCCAATCCTCACGGTATTTTCGCCGAAATCGAAGCTGACTGCAACAAGAAACTCAATGGCAAAGTCACCATGGATCTGCAGCGTTGCATTACGCCCGAAGGTAAGGTACTTTGCGATCAAGGTGTGATTGTCGGTTGTTCCGGCGGTATGTATGAGAATATTGTTGAGGCAGCTGCTATCCTCAAGGGCAAGAGCATAGGCAATGGCTACTTCGATATGAGCGTTTATCCTTCTTCAATGCCTATAGGCTTAGCCATAACCAAAGGTGGCGCGGCAGCCACTCTCATGGAGGCTGGTTGCGTGATCAAGCCCGCCTTCTGCGGCCCTTGCTTCGGTGCTGGTGACACTCCGGCCAACAACGCTCTCTCCATCCGCCATGCTACCCGTAACTTCGCCAACCGCGAAGGTTCCAAGCCCGGCAACGGCCAGATCGCCGCAGTGGCCCTCATGGACGCTCGTTCTATCGCCGCCACCGCTGCTAACAAAGGTATTCTCACGGCGGCAACCGATGTCGATTATCAAGAGCCCACGCCCGAAGAGCTGGAATATCACTTCGATGGTGGCGTTTACGAGAAGCGTTGCTACGAGGGCTTTGGCAAGGCCGATCCCAGCGTAGAGCTGCGTTATGGTCCCAATATCAAAGATTGGCCCCACATGCCCGCCTTAGAAGATGATCTCTTGGTCAAGCTTTGTGCCGTAATCCATGACGACGTAACCACTACCGATGAGCTCATTCCTTCTGGTGAGACTTCTTCTTACCGTTCCAATCCTATTGGACTCTCCGAGTTCGCCCTTTCCCGTCGCGTACCTGAATACGTAGAGCGTTCCAAAGCTGTCCGAGCCTTAGAGGAAGAAAAACTGGCCGGTGGCGTACCTAAGGAGGCAGCCGAAGTGCTGGCCAAGGTCGACGGCGATATCAAGAAGACCACTATAGGCTCCTGCGTTTTTGCTCACCGTCCCGGTGATGGTTCTGCGAGAGAGCAAGCGGCTTCTTGTCAGAAGGTCTTGGGTGGCTTTGCCAATATTTGCTACGAGTATGCGACTAAACGTTATCGTTCAAACTGCTTAAACTGGGGAATTGTTCCATTCACAATGGATAAAGAAACTGCCTTTAATTATGAAGATGGTGACTTTATTTATATCCCCGGTGTGCGCCAAGGCATTTTGGATGGTCAGGAAGAGTTCGCAGCCAAAGTCATCACCAAAGACGGCCAGGTGCATGATCTCAAGCTGGCCTGTCAGGGCCTGACCCAGGACGAGCGCGAAATCGTTACCAAGGGATGTCTCATGAACTATTACGCCGCTAATCAAGCAGCGAAGCACTAATTTGTAATTAACTAGGCTAAAGGCGGTCGGAATTATCATTTTATGATGATAAGATCTTAAAATAGGACCGCCTTTCAAGGAGAAAAGGTAAATGTCTAAGATTCAGATGACTACTCCCATCGTTGAGATGGATGGCGATGAAATGACCCGTATCCTTTGGAAGATGATCAAGGAAACCTTGATTCTTCCTTATGTGGATTTGAAGTCCGAGTACTACGATTTAGCTTTGCTGAACCGTAACGCTACTGAGGATCAGGTTACTGTTGATGCTGCCAATGCCATCAAAAAGTATGGCGTAGGTGTGAAATGTGCAACCATCACCCCCAACAAGCAGCGCATGGTTGAGTATCCCCAGCTCACCAAGATGTGGAAGTCTCCTAACGGCACTATTCGTTCCATTTTGGATGGTACCGTTTTCCGTACCCCCATCATTATCCCGGCTATTAGGCCTGTGGTAAGGAACTGGGAACGGCCTATAACTATTGCCCGTCACGCTTATGGCGATGTTTACAAGGCTGTGGATATGTACACCCACGAGCCCGGCGAATGCACCATGACGTTTAAAGGTGAAAGTGGTGCTGAGCAAACTCTGGTTGTGCAGAAGGTTGATGGTCCCGCTGTCTGGCAGGGTGCCCACAATAAAGAGAAATCTATTCGTTCCTTCGCTAAGTCCTGTTTCACTTACGCCATTGCCACCAAGCAAGACCTTTGGTTCTCCACTAAAGACACGATCGCCAAAGTTTACGATGGCGCTTTTAAAACTATCTTTGAAGAAGAGTTCGAGAACTACAGGGCTAAATTTGAGGAATTGGGGCTCACCTACTTCTATACCTTGATCGATGATGCAGTGGCTCGGGTAATCCGCTCTAAGGGTGGCTTTATTTGGGCTTGCAAGAATTACGATGGCGATGTGATGTCCGACATGGTCTCTACAGCTTTCGGCTCTCTGGCCATGATGACTTCAGTGTTGATTTCCCCCGATGGTCCCATGGAATTTGAAGCAGCCCATGGCACAGTTACCAAGCACTATTATCGTCACCTCAAGGGTGAAGCCACTTCCACCAATCCTATGGCCACCATCTTTGCCTGGACCGGCGCTTTGAAGAAGCGTGGCGAGCTGGACAATCTGCCCGAACTGGTCAAGTTCAGCGAGAAATTGGAAGCAGCTTGCTTGGCCACCTTAAACGATGGAATTATGACCGGTGACTTGGTCAATCTGGTAGAGCCCGGCTTCAAGGCTACAAAGGTCAATTCACAAGAGTTCTTAGAGGCCATAAAGAAGCACTTAGAGGCTTAATTCTCTAAATTATGTGCTAAAAAACATAAGCAGAGCGGCAGGCTCACCTTCAAGGTTAACCTCGCCGCTCGTTCGTTTTTATGGATATCCCAGAAAACTCACCCACCGCGGCGAGCGGCCCATGCCTGTCGTACTGTTTAGAGCTGCTGCGTTGACCAAGCCCGCCAATAACCGCGTTTTTATCGCGTTGTTTCCAGAGCCTTAACACAGCTTTCTTTTTTCCAAAAAGCTATGCCGTAATTCATAACTTTTTTAATTCGCCACCCTAAGCCCTTGGCATATTTGCGCTCCTCTATCTGCTTGAGCGCCTCTTCAGCCTTATCTTCCATCTCTTCTGGCTTGCGAGCATATTTTAGTTCAATTATGATCGCCCGCCGGTTAAGAGGGTCTTCTATCACTATATCTGTACGGCCTAGACCAGGTTCACCGTTGGAGCATATGGAGAGACCAGCGCCGCGAATTAAACCGGTCATAAAACCGTGATAATAATTCTCGGCACTGTCAAAATAGCTTATAGTGCTGTAAAGGTTGATAAAATAACAAGATAATCTGCCTGCCATGGCGAATAAGTCCGCGCTATGAAGGTACATCGTGGATTCTCGGGTAAATTAGATAAGTATATAGATATCAACCGCCCCCTGGTCATTGCCGTGAGTGTGGATGGTCAGGCTGATTATGATTTCTTATGCCTGGGCATTAACAATTGTGGCAGTCTTACCAACAAAAATTACATAATTTTTGCCAATCAGGCTAGATCTCCACAAAGTGAGATTGTCTGTGCCAGTCAGGTAAATCAGGCTGTTTTTACTGTCAATTTAACCATGCTGCCCCGCAACATCACTCGTTTGGCTCTAATAACCTTGGTCAAGCGCGCTGGTCTTGGCAGCAGCACTTTGGGCGGCATTTCTCTACACAACGCAACCATCTCACAAAATGGGCAAAGCATTTTTGAAGTAGATTTTAATAACCGAGATTTCAGCGATGAGCGAGCCATAGTTACCCTGGAGCTTTATGAAGATGAGGGCTGGAATGTTAGTATTGTGGGCAATGGCTCGGCCAGTGGATTAAGGGAGCTTCTGGAAGTCTACAACGGAAAAGACTTTTATTACTCTTTCTTAGCGCCCTACTATCCGGAGACAGCTCCAGATAGACGTATAATTCACGAATCTGCGGGAGCTGTAGAAACTGCAGATGTTTCCCAATCAATGGAAAATTCAGTCCCTACTGCCTTCGAAGCAGTAAGCAATCCTCCGCAATCTGCTAATTCCATATCTACCCCACTCCACTCGTCAACTCATGCGCAACCTGGAAGTTTTGAACAAATTAACAGTTCTATTGGCTCTTCATCGTCTTCATCTCCTGGCGCCTGGCCGGACAACCATCATACCGTTCAATCTCCCTTCATGCCCTATCAAGAGAATTCTGATGTAGTTACATCTATCGACAATGCGGGTTCTAGTTTTACCGTGGGTGCAACCCCGGCTCCGGCGAACATTTTACACAATACCTTAGAAGAACGTCCCCTGTTCAGTTCCAGAATTTCGAACCGCAACGGTCCTATAAATTTGAAAAAGGGAGAGTGCGTTGATCTTGCCAGTGTCGATCCACTAGGTTTGGGTGAGGTTTGGGTCAATCTGAGGTGGCAGGCCAAAGTTAAACCAAACATGTCGTTAGAGCAAATGCTTGACAAGGCCTCCTCTCCAGATTTCAGTTTACAACTAGATTTAGGCGATATCGATCTTGATCTTGGTTGCCTATACGAGCTTAAAAGTGGGCGTCGCGGCCTTATTCAAGCCTTAGGTAAGCACTTTGGTGCGCTGGACAAGAGCCCCTATATTCTGCTGGATGGCGATGATCGCACCGGTAATTCAACCGATGGTGAAAATCTGCGCATTGATGGAAATCGCGTAACTGATTTTAGGCGCATCCTGATTTATGCCTTCATTTACAATGGAGTAGCTAACTGGCGAGAAGCCCAGGGGGTCGTTACCATAAGAAACTCTGGTGCCAGTCCCATAACCATAAACTTAGATGAATACGACAGTTCTAAGAAAGTTTGTGCCTTGGCGCTGCTTGAAAATGTCTGTGATCAAACTTTCTCTGTACAGAGATTGGTTAAGTTTTACAATGATCACCGTGAGATGGATCAAGCCTTCAACTGGGGAATGAGCTGGATCAGAGCTAAAAAGTAAAGTCTAGCTTGCACTGCGTCTTTTAAGTGACCCATAATCGTACAAATAAGGTGTAATTTGGTAAATTAACGAGAAAGTGAGGAATGGCCAACATTATGAAAATGCAACGTGGTTTTCGAGATAAATTAGATAAACATTGCAACATCAATATGCCTATAACCGTTATTGCGGGCATACAAGGCCGTTCCGTGTATGATTTCAGTTGCTTTGGGGTAGATGCCAACGACAAGCTCTCCGATGACCGTTACATGATATTTTACAATCAGACGAGAGCACCGCATGGCGAAATTACCTACACTGCCCAAACCAACCAGGCGACTTTTGCCATTAACCTAAAGGCACTGCCGACTAGCATTCAAAAGCTGGTTTTTACGGTCAGCATCGATGGCCAGGGTACCATGCGCGAAATTGCTGGACATAACCTGATTTTGGCACAAAACGGAAATTCTGTGCTGGAACTGAATTTGACCGGTCGCGATTTCGAGGCGGAAAAGGCCATAACGTCTGTGGAGATCTACCGTAAGGATAACTGCTGGCGCATAGCCGCTGTAGCGAGAGGTTTCAACGGCGGTCTCCGGGATTTGCTGCATCTATATGGCGGTCAGGAAACCGACTCCCCAGCGCCTTCTTCACACCAACCCGCGCTCACACCGGCTACTACGCCTTCACACTACCCTGCACCAACGCCAACTCCTGCACCTTCAAACCGCCCCGCGCCTACGCCAACTCCCACGCCTTCAAACCACCCTGCACCCACACCAGCTCCTGCACCTTCACATCAACCGATTAACCTTAGAAAAGGCCAAAAGGTTAACCTGAGTAAAACTCATGGTGCTGCCGGCTTGGGTAGAATCAGGATAAATTTAAACTGGAATGCCAAGCCGAAATCTTTCGATTTGTTGGGTTCTCTCTTTAATCCGGTGTCTAATCAAGGAATTGACCTCGACTTAGGTTGCCTTTACGAACTGAAGAACGGCTACAAGGGAGTGATTCAGGCCTTGGGCAAGGCCTTTGGAAATTTCGACAACCAACCTTACTTAGTTTTAGATAACGACGACCGCACCGGTCAATCAGTTGGCGGCGAGAACCTATATATAAATGGTGATCAGATCTCTCAATTTAAAAGGATTCTTATCTTTACTTTCATATATGAGGGAATTGCTAACTGGAGACAGGCCGAAGCAGTAGCAACTATACAATACCCCGGTGCTGCCGATATAATCGTAAAAATGGACGAATATGACAGCTTTAAAACTCATTGTGCGCTGGCACTTTTTGAGAATGTCAATGATCAAACCTTCTCTATAGAAAAGATCGTTAAATTCTATGTAAGCCACCGCGAGATGGATCGAGCTTTTAACTGGGGACTCAACTGGGTTCCCGGTAAAAAGACATAGCCAAACAAAAATCGAACAGGATGAACAGCCGCACTAATCACGCTAACACTAACGCGACAGTCTCATAACCCTAAACGTCTTGGATAAAATGTGACTTATAATCAGTCTTGTGCGGTGATCGTTAAGCTCGGTCGAATCGGAGCCAAGCAGGTTTTTGGCGCAGTTTTCTAAAAAACAGGGCGCGTTATGATCCAAAATCGTGAAATTTCTGCTCAAACCCTACAGCAATCCTACGATTGGTGTGTAAAGCTTACCCAGCGCCGGGCCCGCAACTTTTATTTTGGTATAAGTTTGCTACCCGAAGCCAGGCGCGAGGCCATGTGTGCGGTCTACGCTTTCTTCCGCGAGTGTGATGACATATCCGATGCCCAGAATATCTGTAGCCGCCGGGAACGCTTAGAATACTGGAAGAGCATTATCAACGGTGTGGAGCCGAAAACTTTCATGCCGGGTTTGTTGGCTTTGCGCCATGCTACTCGCAAATACCACATCAACCCCCAGTGCTATTTGGATTTGGTAGATGGCATGCTCATGGATCTTGACAATTTAGAATTTAAGACCTTTGATGATCTTTACACTTATTGCTATCGAGCTGCAGCTACAGTTGGTCTAGTTTGTATAAGTATTTTTGGCTTTGAGGATCGGCCGGAAGTTTACAAGATGGCCGAGTATCATGGAATAGCTTTCCAACTTACCAATATATTGCGTGATATTACTCCCGATGCTCGTGAGGGGCGCGTCTATATCCCCAATGATATATTGGAAAAGTTTGGTCTCACCAGACAAGAGATCCTAAATCAAACTTACGATGAAGCTAAAATGGCCAGAGTTATAGATTATATGGCCAAGACAGCTCAGAGCTATTATGATAGATCGGAGTTTCTGCCTTACTTCATTTCCCTGCAAAGCCGCTCCTGTCTGCGGGCCATGACTAATATCTATCATGGGATTCTTCTAAAGATAAAAAGTATGGGAACGCAGTCACTGAAAACCAAGGCTCGCCTTAATATTTTCCAAAAGATAGTAGCGGTTGTTAAGGCCTATTTTGCCAGTTGTAGCGACTTTTGGCGCGAGAATTTTCTCTCTTAACTTCGGCTTAGTAGAGAACGTGCTGGTAACGTGTTGCCCCTTCGTGGCTCCGATCTGGCCGTTTTGGACTTTAACGTTATGCAAAAGCTGAAAACCATTTTTTTACTATTACTAGCCATGACCGCCACTACTTTTGGTGATATCTTTATGGCTAGGTTGCTCCGCCCTTACGAGGGTACGGTTGTTACTTCCGCTAGCCAGGTTCTGCATATTGCCCTTGCTGTTGTGACTGCTCCAACGTTTTGGATAGCTGTGGCTTGCTTTGCAACATTTTATTTCACCTGGATGAGCGTCCTCTCCTACGAAGATCTCTCCTTCGCCCTGCCTATGACCGCCACCACTTATATTTTTAATGCTCTGTTGGCCGGTCCAATGTTGGGTGAAAAAGTAAACCTCACCCGTTGGATTGGTACGTTGATCATAGGCCTGGGAGTGGTGATAGTTTCTTTAAGCCAGGGCAAAAAGAAACAGCCCGAACAGGGGAATGTTTCCGATGCGGCCAGCTCTCCGCCAGCCCAATCCGAATAGTTCAATCCTGCCTCTCATCTTCCAGAAATTTTGAGTCGTAAAACCTTATCAGCCATTAAAAAAAACTGCCCGTTGAAGCAACACAATAAGAGAGTTCCCTAACCCATATGCCCATAAATTTAGCCGATTTGCAAGAATACTTGAAAAACGATCTACCTACTCTGGTACTTAATAGCGAAGGCATCCCCTTTGAAACGTCTAAATTGCGCCAAGAGGAATGGCTAAGCATTGCTGCCAACAATTTAACCGATTTTGCCAAACAACCATGTGTGGTTAGGCGTACCTGCGTTGATGGCCTTACGCAAAATGAAGTCAGACGTTGGAGCGAAGCTCAGTTCCTGCCTCTGCAGTCCTATTCGGAGAACTCCCCTAACCCGCTTTTTTTAGGTGATGACAGCCATTTGTATCTGCGCATGTTGGATGGTCGGCGTTCTCTGCGTCGCAATCCCGGTGATGAAATTGTCGATGACGTCTATATTTACGAATTGGTGGAGAATCCTTTAGAGAGTCAGCTAGAACAGGTACGCTGCAAATTTATTGCCACTTTTTACAAAGTGGGATATGCCAACTGGAGCAACTTGAGCGTGGCTGAGCGCCTAGCTTTGGTATCCTACCAGGGCGGCGGCGTGGATGCCAAAACGGCTTTAGATCAGCTCTACGATGGTGACCAAATCCCCAGCCTAGAACTATTTCTAGGCCATGCCGCTCCTAATCACATGCGCCGCGAGGTATGGAACCTGGGGGCCAGTGGAGAGCTACATTTAAATGCCCATTCTCTGGTCTGGCTTTTGAAGCGCTTCGATTGGAATACTAATGCTAGCGTAGTTACCATGACTAAAACTATTATGGCGGAAAATAACGAAGAAGCCATTCAATTTATCACTCATCCCAACCCACTTATACGCCAGCATTTGGCTGATTTAATCGAGAATAAAGCGGTTCTGCTGGATTGGCTCAAATTTGAGACCAATGAAACCGTGCGCCGACACATATTTTTGAGCCTGGAACAGTTTACCTCAATTAGCGAATTGGTAAAATGGCTAGCTGAACCTGACCACAGCCCAGAGGTGATAGGTTGGGTTCTGGCCTCTTGGAATCGTGGATTCAGTTCAGAACAAGAAATTAAAGCCCTAAGACAAGCCCTGCGCTACCCTTTGGGAAAAGCCAATCTAAAGAGCATAAAAGAAAAATTGCGCCAAACCAGGCTGACAAACAAATAAAGCTTATAAACTGAGTTAAGGGTGGCTCGGCTCAGTCGTCTTCTGTACATATAGATTCAAGCTGTCGTAAAGTACCGAGGTTTTGGCATCGTGCAGAGTTATCTTGTGTTGCCCTGGAGTTAGAACCCAGGTTACAGTGTGCGGCGGCTTGGTCGTACCTAAACTGTGTCCATCCATCTTCCACAACAATTCTTGGTCCTTTTCGGGCGCCAAAGCCTTAAAAACTATCTTTTGGTTCTCTGTTCTTAAGAAAGGATCAAGGCAGAAGGCTGCTCCATCCTCAGGATAAAAGATCTGAGGGTGGACTGGTTTTGACGGGGCCTTACTGCTGGATGTATGTTTTGAAGCAGCTTTCGTGCGAGAGCTAAGCTGACTGATGCTAGGTTCTGGCCTATACTTAGCCCAATCTGGAGGAATAGGCAGTTGATTTTGCCGCATCCAAGCGTGGTACAAGGGTGGGTAGACACAGCAAACTTTGGTGTAATAGGCAGACTTAGGATAATTCACCGGGCATATTGGCACGTAAGTTTCTTGATTTCCAGTTTTAGCAAAACAGTAAAGATCATGCCAGGTGCAAGTTTCCTGAGGAAGACTCTGGGGCAGAAAATACTCTTTAATTTTTCCCGGGCAATAAGGGCCAGGTTTAAGTCCGCTCTGCGGGCAAATTTCAGCTCTTTTGAAATAATCTAGAATGCGGAGACGACTGTCATCTTCAATCAGACTATCTGGTGTATCTACAGCTTTTACGGAACGAGTAAGACGGTGATCTCGCTTATAAAGGTACAGCATTAAATCACGAAACAGCGGGGCGGCGCCGGTTATTCCAGAAACATTGTGCATGGGGGAAGCATTGAAGTTACCCACCCAGACGGCTACCACATACTTGGAAGTGTATCCCACACACCAGTTGTCGCGAAAATCTTTGGAAGTTCCCGTCTTGGCCGCACACCAAAAGGGCAGATTCAACACACTATTTAAGCCAAATGATCGAGCTCGAGATATGTTATCTGACAGTATATCTCCTATGAGGGCACAGGTAGAGGCTGAAAAGACTGCATCTTCAGATGGCGAACTTTTACCACAGTTAGAATTCTCAAGATCGCCGACGGTCGCCCCCACCCCAGAGGCAGCTCCTTCAATTTTTGCAGACCCCGTGTTCTTGTCAACGGCTTGAAGCGCTGGCTTACCGTCCACCTCTAACAGCCACTCGCTCGGCGTGTATCTCCCTCCATTGGCAAAAGCGCGGTAAGCATTAGCTAAATGCAGAAGGCTCACTTCACCCGCTCCCATGGTTAGGCCCAGGCCATAGTGTTTGGCTGTATGAGTCAGTTCAGAAAAACCCAATTTATGCAGAGTCCCCAAAAGCCGATCTACTCCAACCTTTTGCAAGGCGTACACGGCCGGAATATTGTAGGAACAGGCCAAGGCCTCGCGCAGGCGCACCGGCCCATGGGCACGGCGGTCATAGTTTTGGGGAACAAAGGAATCGATCATGAAACTGTCTAGGTATTCCAGATCGGGCAGAACTGAAGCAGCGGTAAAGCCTTTTTCCAGAGCCAGAGCGTAGGTGAAGGGTTTTAAGGTTGAACCGGGCTGACGTAGCGCCAAGGCCGCATTGTTCTGCCCTTCATGCTCCTGCCAATAATTGCGGGAACCAACCATGGCCAGAATATGACCGCTACGCGCCTCTAAAACAACTAATCCTCCGTTATGGACATTTTTTTTATAAAGATGATCCAGGTGGTAGTTGAGAAGTTTCTCCGCTTCTGCCTGCAACTCACTATCCAAACTGGTACGCACCTTAGAGGCAGACATAAGGCCTTGTTTTTCTAAGCAATCTAGCACGTAATCGCAAAAATGAGGAGCAGCAAAGCGCTCCGAAAGTGGCGCCAATTCAAGTTTCTCCTGCAGAGCCAAATTTAGCTCCTCCTGAGTGAGACGGCCACTCTCATGCATAGCTTGCAAAAGTTGGTGAGCAAGCTTCTCTGTAACTTCAAAATTCTTGTAATTAGCCAGATCTTTGGGAGCTCTTATGAGAACAGCTAGAAAAGCGCCCTGGGCAGGCGAAAGCATGTGGGATGAGCAGTTAAAGTAAAATCTGGCCGCCGCTTCGATCCCGTAACTATGGCACCCAAAATAGGCTCGATTTAAATAAGCCTCCAGAATTTCAGCTTTACTAAAATTCATCGAGAGGCGCAGAGCGTAGATAAGCTCTATAATTTTGGACTTTAAAGTGCGCGGACGCGCTGGCATAAGTATGCGGATAAGTTGCTCTGGTATGGTTGAGCCACCCATAAGCACATGTCCGGCCTTAACATTGTAATAGGCGCTCCGGATTATAGCTGCCGGATCAAAACCTGGATGGTAATAGAAACGCCTATCCTCGGCAGTCAGCACAGCCTCCTGGACCCAGACAGGTATATCTGCTAATTTGACCCAATGCTGGGAACTTCCGCCCTGCAGATAGGCTTCCCGAAGGAGATGGCCCGAATTATCGTAGATCAGCGTAGAATTGTACTCTGATTTTAATGGATAACCTGCAGGCCAGGGCCAGGCGGCAAATATAACCAGCCCGATCCCTAGCATGCAGAGCAACAAGAGCAGCCAACGCCAAAGCCATGGAAGCCTTCGGCGTTGCTTCTGCCCTGTTTCGGCTTTAAGGAGCTGGTGCAACCTTAACGCTCGTTTCTGCCGTGCAACCGAATACTTCAGGACGATCTTGCTGATACACCAAGGCGCCAGGCAAGCGGTAGAGTCCGGCAGATGCCGCTCTGACCAGGAAGCTGTAGGTGTGCTCACCTGCCTGCAATCCATCGGCTATAATTTTCACATGATCCCTGTAGAATTCAGCGTTGGTGAAGGTGCCATAATAACTCTGAGAGTTGGCACTGTTGATCAGATTACTGTAAAGGTTACTTTCGGTGCTGAAAGTAGGATTGACTACCTCCAGACCAGCGGCTAACGGCACATCCACGGCCACACGATCGCGTGTAACTGGTGAAAGTACCGTGATCGTTATCTGATAAACCTGCCCGGCCCGCAGCGACTTAAAGTCTATGGGCTGATCGGTCTTGTCGGCAGATGCGCAGGTTTCAAAAATGGTAAAGCCATTATCTGTAGCCGGCATGGGCTCTTGGGGAGCGTAATGCAGTACCAGGCTGTAGTAGACAGCTCCGGCTCCATCCTTACTAAACTCCACCATCGACTCTCGACCGATTCCCTTAATTGCTGTGCTTGTATTTACACAACTTTGCAGCTTACCATTGGAATCACGTCCTAAGGTGCCATCCACCAAACGCAGGCCACCCAACCTAGCCTTGACCTTGATCGGCTTGGCTGGTACGGGATGCTGACGCATATCGCAGATAACTGCCTTAATTACTGCCACATCGGCGTAGCGAGCTGGCCAGTGGCCATCCCTTTTGTTGGTGAAGATCCACTGCATGACCTTTGCAGACTGAGCGAAATCGCCACTAGTCAACATAGCCCGCAGAATTATGGCATTATCACGGACCCGAGTCGAAACAGAAGCTAAGTAATCAGTACTGGGCAACTCGAACCAAGCCTGACGCTCTTCTATCTTCAGGTAATTGCTGAGCTCGCGACGCAGAGTAGCAGTGATATCCTTATTGTTGAGCTTGTGAGCGGCCATGAGCAGATAGGCCTGGCCAGCTAAATCGAACTTCTGGCGGGAGCGGTAAAGCACCACCAAGGTAGAACTCTGTCCCTCGCCGTTCTCACAGAGCGCATAGAACAATCTGGGCAGATCACTGTTGAAAGTGCCTTCACTGAACTTTCCGGTCTCTTTATCTAAAGCTTCCTTGGCATGTCCCAGAATCTGATAGCGCAAGGAATCGTTTATCAAAAGTTTCTGATTCCTGAGCTGGGAGAGAACCTCCAGACCCCAGGCGGTGTAGTAAAGGTCGCTGACGCCGTATCCGGACCAAGGCGACAATCCGCCCTCCGAGGTCACAAAACGGCTAAGCTCACGCTGGTAACTCTTGATTGCCAAGTCGCGCTCCTTGGCACCATTTACCTTTTTAGGAAGCTCCAAGCCATCAGACGCCACTAAAAGGGTCTCCAAACGGTTTAAGATATCACTCAGACCCATCTCCTGGCCCTTCCAGATATCTTGGACCGCTCCGTCCAGTTGACTGGTGAAGTTGTTGGAAATGGCCGTATCCAAGCTCGCCGTGCCCTCTTTGGCCGCAACGGGGATTTTCAAAGGCTCTTGGGCGCTATTGCCGGTGAAACTACCGGAAACGGCTACAACATTGGTCTGACTCTCGGGGACAACTTCCAAACTGTAACGGCAAGCATCGTGATTATTTCCCATATCACCGGTGAAAGTGATAGGGAACGTGCCTATCTTGGGAGCGGAGGCCTCAAAGTACATGAGCCGCTTCTCACTGGGAGCTAAAGTCGAGCTGAAAACCTCACCGGCTATATTGAGATCGTCACTTTGAGCCTTGACCTTGACCGTAGAAGTTTCCTTAGTGTTATTGTGGGCCACCACTCCAACTTGGAAACTGTCACCTTCGCGGGCATACTTCAAAACGGCCGGGAGCAGAACTAAGGGTTTGTTAACCTCAATATTGGTCTGAGCTTTGCCGAAGCGCTCTGAGCCGCTGCAGGCAACCGCCATTATACGGTAGCGGGTAAGGTTGTCGGGAAGCTGGAAATGGATCGTAGCCATACCGCGGTCGTCAACCTTTATTGAAGGTTTCCAGACAGCCACCGGAGTGAAGTTCTCGCGTATGCCACCAGATTCGTCGTCTCCACCACCACCACCATCGTTGGCACCCTTACTACCGTAGGCTCGTAAACCGATAACATCGGCACAGGTCTCCATGGTGACTACCTTTAGACTGCGCTCAGCGTAAAAATACTTCTGGAAATCGGGAACCTTGTAGTCTATAAGGCTTAAAACGCCCTCGTCAACCACCCACAGAGCGATCTCACCGCTCACGGGCTTTTTGTCGCTGTTGGTGAGTTTAGCTGTAACAGTAACCGTCTCGCCCGGCCTGTACTGGTTCAGATCGGAGAGCAGCTCCACATTGAGCTTAGACTTTACATCGTCTATCTTCAAATTAGCATAGCCAAATTTAAAGGAGGGCTTACTGAGATCTAAGCCTTGCGGATCTAAGGCAGTTTTGCCCTCACGACCCTTGACCATCACCACAGAAACATAAACATTAGGTGCATAATTCGCCTGCAATGGCACCTCAATAACTGGCGTACTGCCTTCCAGGGTAGTCTGCCAATTCTTCAAAATGCCATCTGATTCTACCGTTACCAAAGCTTCGGCTTTCTCATAGGGAGACTGTACCAAAATTTTGGCTGTGCTATTGGGAGCGTACACAGAAGCATCGGGCTTCAAGTTAATTTCATCGCTGTCATCTCGTTCCCAGGCCACATAATTATTGCCGCAGCACCAGAAAACGTCCTCGCTTACGCTCTTATGCTCTCGGTCATCGCTTACAGTGGCCCTAACAACGTAGGTGCCAGCCTTGTCCGGGGTAAAATTAAAGGGAGTTGGCTCATTGCCGCATGTCACTGTTTGCGTAGCTACAACCTGATCTTGCATCTCGCTAACCCAGTGGTAGGCGCCACCTACTCCGGCCTTACGCACCGAATTCCATTCCCGGCGAATAAGTTCGAGGTTAACTTTAGCTCCCGTGCAGATATTTTCCTGAGGATCCAAAGCAACCAACTTACCTTCAACGGGCTTATTTTCTTCGGCGATAAAATTATTAAGCTTTAATCCGACAACGCTTGAAGCAGGCCAAATCGGCAATACCAGCCGGCCAGCCACCTCGCGGAGATTGCTGGAGATCACTGAGGCGTCAATTACTACCGAGCCGGGCGAAGTAAAGTTGAGGCTTTGAGTAGGCACATTTACCTTAAGCTGGCCCACATCATCCAGTTGCCCTCGACCGGTTAGGAGATTTACAGTCATCTCCTCGTCGTCACTCCTGCTTGCGTAGGTAGTGGAGAAGTTGAAATTGGGGAACTTTTCACTTACGTAATAATCTCTGCGACCGACAGCAGTGTAATGACACTGATCACCGCTCATAGGGGCGCCAAACAGGAAACAGCCCTCTATTGAGGCTTTCAATTCCTGGCCAGCTATGAGCGAGGTTTGCTTAGAGGTGACTTTAGTCTCCGACTGCACCGGTTGATAATCTTCAATGCGGAACCCGCAGGAACCAACATAGGCGTCAGTATCCAGCTTCTTGGCTAAGTCTTCAGCAATAGAGAAACTGATACGGGAATATCCCGTGTTGGCCTTGGCTGGAATGGTCAAAGCGCCGTCAAAGCTACCGGTCTGACTGATCTGGCAAACACCCTTGGCTAGAGAATTCTCGTTGGAATCAAAGACCTCATATTTGAGTTGCTTACAGCTTTGAGGAATGACGAGTTGGGAATCCTTTACGGAACGGAGCATGCCTTTAAAATAGAGCTTTTCCTCTAAATTGTAGATGCCCTTATCGGTGAAAGCCTTGAGCATGTACTCTTCCTTGTGCCCAGACATGTAAGAGTAGATGTCTGCATTGGAGGCATAAAGGTGATTGTTACTATCCGAGCTTATAAAGGCAGTGTCGGAACCAAGTGAAGCCGTGAAGTAATGACTGGGTGCACCATATTCCTTACTCTTTTTAGAGAACTTAGCCCAACCAGGAGCCTGCACCAGGCCTTTATCGTTGCTAGTGCCGGTAAATACGGCCTTGGCCTTATCGTCGTAAAGCGTGACCTTGGCACCGGGTACCGGTTTGCCACTGTCAAGACTGGTTATCCACAAGAGATTATTGTCGGCCGAGAATTTAGCGGTCAGGCAAAGATCAGTAAC